>CAMBEJ010000078.1 GCA_945865375.1 Akkermansia muciniphila
GTGGGTTCACGTCGATCCCCACGGCTCATGACGTGATAAATGGCACATGGGTATTCGATGCGGAGGTTGCGGGCCATGCTGGGAGGCTACGATGGCAAACCGCTTCGTCAAGCGGGCAAGTTCAAGAAGTTAGGAACTGACCCCTTGTCCGGTTGCACGTGGTGATGGAGGCGGAGCCAGAACTCTGCGCAGCGTTGGGCAGCCAAACTTTCCGACTCCCCTCCACTCATGACCGGTTGGCATTGGGCGAGTTCGAGGAACAATGGCGCAAGTCCATCGGCGCGGCGCTGGCATGATTCGGCGCTCCAAAGCGCGCCTTGCACCGGGTATGGCTTTATGGGAATATGGGGCATGAAGACAACGGTGGAAATTCCTGATGAACTGTTCCGCGAGGCCAAAGCCACAGCCGCGCGCAATGGGTCCAAGCTCAAGGACTTGGTGGCCGACGGCTTGCGACTGGTTCTCGGGCAGGCCAGGCCCGAGGGCCGACGTTTGCGGTTCCCGCTGATTCCCGGCAAGCCGGGAGCAGCCCGGCTGACCGCCGCGAAAGTCAACGAAGTCGAAGCGGCCGAAGCCCGCGAAGAGGATTCCCGCCATGCGCGCTCTGGCCGACGTTAGCTGGTTGCTGCCGCTCTGCTACGGCGGCCATGAACACCATAAGCCCGCCCTCCGCTGGCTGGACGCGCTGCCCCAGGGGGGCGAGGTGGTGGTCTGTCGCCTAGCGCAGATGGGATTGCTGCGGCTCCTGAGCAACCCCACCGTCATGGGCGTCGATGTGTGCGGCACGGATGCGGCTTGGAAATTGAACGACAAATTATTCGGTGACCCCCGCTTCACGTTGGAAACGGAGCCGCCCGCCCTGGAGGAGGAGCTCCGCCGATTGACGAAGGGTTTTCCCTACTCGCCAAAGCTCTGGCAGGACGCCTATCTCGCAGGCTTCGCGGTGGCGGCGGGCCTGCCCCTCGTCACGTTTGACCAGGGCTTTCGGAAGTTTCGTCCGCTCCGGAGTCTGGTTCTGACCCTGGAGTGATTTCGGGGTCGGCCTCGGTGGCCGTGGCATTGGCCGCGCTCCGATTGTGAAGGTAAAACGGCTGGCTTTGGAAAGGGCGGTTGCTGCTGGTGGAAGCGGCTCTGATTCAAAACGGTTCTCGGGCAACTCGATGACCGGCATGACCGGGGCCGGGACCACGCGCAGCGGCAGCGCCTGGGGTTCCGGTGGCGGACTGCGGTCGACAGGACCGACCACCGGGGAAAAGCTGAAGAAATCCAACTGACGGGAATCGCGGGCACGGCAAACGGAATGTCGGGTCATGGCATAACTCCTCCGGACCAAACTTCCGATCCGTTCCCGGAGTTATGCCGACTACCCGCAATGTGTGTGCTATCAGGCAGGAAGTCTCATCTGCGAGCTCAATTGCCCGAGCAGCCTGATCCTCCGGTTGAGGGCTTCGTCACAGCATTGGCGCGGTTCAATGGCGCGCCTGAACCGCTCGGGGGTGGTTGACGCGTGATCCACGAATGAGCTTCGTCAGCGAGTTTTGCTACCTTCAGCAGGTCATCGCGGCCGAATGAATGCGTGGTTCTCCATTCGTCGCCGTCCTTGAAGCTGCGCTCAAAGGTGACGTTGCGCATCACCCCCTCGCGCGTGGCGTTGGCCCAGATGGCGGCCTTGATCAGGCCAAGCCGGATTTCATGCACCGGGCGAGCGGTTTTGCGTTCAGTGGTTTGTTTGGACATAAATAGTTCCTCCTAAAGTTCCGTTAACCGACGCGGACGCGCTCAACGGTTTTGGGAATCGGTTCTGTTGGATCTGCTCACGACGATCAAAAAGCTTTCCGCCTGGAGGTCGTCTAACCTCTACGGAGTGTGCAGACCTCACGGACCGCCTCCATCGATCGCTGGCCCACGGTCGAGATCGCGAGGCCATAGGATTCACGCCAGAGGCCGAAGACCTTTGGGTGAGTGTTTATGACAAGCTGAACGACCCGTTGCCGGGGATACTCGGTTCAATCGTTGCGCGTGGTCCTGCACACGTCCGAAGGATCGCCATGATCTACTGCCTGCTGGACTGTTCCGAGGCTGTAGGAGTCAATCACCTGCGCGCTGCCCTGGCCTTTTGGAGATACAGCGTTGATTCCGCTGCGTTTATTTTTGGAGGAGTTGACGCGGTGGTGACTGAAATCTATGACGCAATGATGGCTGTGTTTCCTGGTGAGATGACACGGGACGATCTTCACAGGTCACTAGGGCGACACACGAAGTCATCAGAACTGACTCGCGCTCTCACTGAGTTGGAACGTCTTGGCGTCGCCCAAAGTCGAACTGAACCAACACCTGGCAGACATCGTGACCTCTGGAAAATATGTGCGAGACAAGGGAGGAAAGTCTAATGCCGACCCTTGTCTCGCTTTCCTCGCATGTTTTAAATCGGCTTGGATCTCTGCGGTCCGTGATCATGTTCCCGACCACGCCCCCCCCTGGTGGACTTCAGGAGTCTCCTTAGGCGGTCAAATGCCAGTGGGAAACGCATCTCCCCAATCTCGACATGAATTCTAAAAAAACTACCTCGCACCAAAAAACGCGCACATCGTCCGAGTGGGTCGATAGCATGCACGCCGCCAGCGGGCGTCTCAACGTGCCGCTGAAGGACATTCAACGTGCGAAAGACTCAGGATCCACGGCCTTCCGAATGGCCGCGTTTGCCTCCAGTCATTGCGCGAATGGCTCGACACGGAGCGCCTGAGGTTCGAATTCCAGAATCTGGCTCACGTCTGCGGGAACGCGCTCCGTGAGTTGGACGCCGAGCGATCTTCGCTGGCGCGGCAGCTCGCCGACGAGATGGATCTGGACGCCGACGCGGTTGAATGCCACATGCGGCAGTTTGATCGTGAGTTTTTCGAGAGTTTGACGTTGGCGAAGTTCCGCGAGATTCGCGCCATGTCGCCCCAGCCGGTTTCGTCACTTTACGGCGAGAGTTGAGACACAACCAAAGCGATTGGCGACTTGTATTCGCTGCGAACTGTCGCTGCCCTCGGTGTGCTTTTTTATTGTGCCAACGCCTCCGAACGACGACTTTCGACCCGAACTCTGTGTTCAGGATCATAGGCTATCAGGCGACGTTTCAAACTGACGGGACCCATTTCGTAATTCGGTGGGCAAGCTTCGAGGGGACTACGTATTCGATTTGGAGCGCGTCACTCGTGCCTGCAGCGTACGAACGGATCGCCACGAGCATTGCCGCCACCCCACCGTTCAATACGTTCGTTGGCAACATTGGCAGGACGAACGGATTTTTCCGGGTGGAAGTGAACCAATAGCAAACGGGAACGCGGGCGCTGCGCCGCAATGAGTAATAGATCAGCAGTGTGTTCTGGGGAATTGTGAGGGGCGCCTTGGTTCGAGTGGCATACTCGGCTGGGGCGCTTTTTGCTTTTCTGGTTCGCTGCAAGGCCCTAGGGGCGTTCCGTTCATCCGCCGACGGTGTGAGGACAGTCAACGTCGTGCCGCACGCTCTCAGCCGCTCTGGTGAAATTCGAAGGGTGGTTCGCGAGGGATGGTTGAAGGGTGGTTCGAAGGCGAAGTGAAAGCCTGCTCCCTGCTCCCTGCTCCAACGGGAGCCTTCGGCGGGGAGGAGTCGGCGGCTATTCGGTGAGGGTTCGTCGAATTCAGGAATTCCTGAGGCGCCGCTCAGCGCTGGGATGCCATCATCAACGCGGGGCACAAGAAAGATGGTGATGCCGGTCATTCCAGCCGTTTGGGTGTCTTCAGAGCTCGAAAAAGGGGACAGAAAGGGGACAGTGAAAAAAAGTTACCAGTTCAAAAATCAGCGTAACTCGTTGTGGCAAAATGGTGGGCCCACTCGGATTTGAACCGAGGACCAAGCGATTATGAGTCGCCTGCTCTAACCGCTGAGCTATGGGCCCGCTGAATTCTTGAGATGTTAAGTGGTGTTTGTCATGTTGTCGAGCATGCCTTATTGGCGCTTGATTTTGGGACATGCTTGGGCCATCATCCGAATTCATGATCAGATACAAGATCCTTGTGGTGGATGATGAAGCCCCGATCCGCGATTTGTTGTCGGATTTTTTCGTTAACAAAGGGTATTCGGTCATCACGAGTGGCACGGTGGAGGAGGCGCTTCGGAAATCGAATGGGGAAACCCTTCATCTGGTCATCTTGGATGTCCTGCTCCCGGATGGCGACGGGATGGAGACGTTATCCGCCATCAAAGCAGCCCATCCTCATCTACCTGTGCTCATCATGACGGGAATCGGGTGGGATGAAGAGTTGCTTCAGGAGGCCAAAGACAGGGGAGCCTCCGGATATGTCAGCAAAACCCTCCCTTTAAATCAATTGCTGATGGAGGTTCATCGGATCTTGAGGTCGGTCAAAGAATAAGGAATTCGTGAAGACAGCAGGTATGACAGCGCGATCTGCTGAGGTGTTTCGAGGCCGTCAGGTCCCCGCTGGCCTAGCTGAGTTGCGGGACCGCGATGAACGGCTTGAGTCGCTGAAGCTCATCGTCAGAACGATCTCGCACAATTTCAATAATTTCCTCGCTCCAATACTGGGCTATGTCTCATTGATCAAGGAGGAGGTTGAGGGAACATCTCCCGCTTTTCGTTACGCCGAGACCATGGAGCAATCAGCGAGACGCGCCGAGGCTGAAATCTCATCAGCGATGTTTGCGGCGCAACCCCAGAGGAAGTTTCATCCAACGTGGGTCGATTTCACAACGCTGCTCAACGAGGAGATTGATGCGTGGATGGGGGTCCTAGGCTCCGGATCTGGAATCGAGGTTGTGCGGGATCTGGCGGCATGCCAGACCCAACTGGACGACGAGCAGTGGCGAGCAGCGGTTCGCCATCTTCTAAAGAATGTTCGGTTCGCGCTCCCCATGGGCGGACGAATCGAGATTGGACTTCGATCGGTTTCGTTGTCTGCGGATCGCGCGAAAGAACTGGGTTTGGCGAACACCAAAGGATGGGTGCTGGAGGTCCAGGATAACGGCCTGGGGATGTCGGACGAGATCCTTCGCAAGGCCTTCGACCCTTTTTTTACAACCAGACCAAAGAGTCATTCGTTGGGTTTAGGTCTGACCTTGGTTCATGGCGTGGTTCGGTTGCACGGGGGACAAGTGGTCATCGAAAGCGTCGAGGATGGAGGCGCTTGTGTGCGGATCTGGCTTCCCTCCATCGATCCTGCTCCGGTTGGAGCAGTCGAAACTCCGGCGTCCCCTCAGGTTGCGCTTTCCCCTTCCGGGCTCGCTGAGGGGAAGAGGATATTGTTGGTCGACGACGAACCGCTGGTTCTTGAAGTGCTGAAATCTTGTCTCGAGAAATGCCGCTACCAGGTGCAGACGGCATCAGACGGTGCTCAGGCCCTGAAGATATTCGAGAAAAACCCGCAGGAGTGGCTTCTGGTTGTCTCAGATCTGACGATGCCCAACATGAACGGGGTTGAATTGGTGGCCCGGATCCGCGCGACACGGCCGGAAACAAAAGTACTTTTTGTCAGTGGCGACTCCGACGCTTCCCAAAGTTCCGGCTTAAGCCTGCTTCAGCCTCACGTCCCCACGCTCCTCAAAAAGCCATTTACACTCAAAACTTTGAGTCAGACTGTGGAGAAGTTGATCGCAGGAGCATGAGAGGCGTTGGTCAACAGGCCAGCCGTGCTGTCGGTCAGCTAAACTCCTCGCCTTCCAGGAATCCTTGCAGTTGACGGATGCGCGTGGGATGGCGCATCTTCCGGAGCGCCTTGGCTTCTATCTGACGAATTCGCTCACGGGTAACCTTGAATTGCTTTCCCACTTCCTCCAAGGTTCTTGAGTAGCCATCGCCCATGCCGAAGCGCAATTCCAGAACCTTCCTCTCGCGCTCCGTCAACGAGTCGAGGACATTCGCCAGCTTTTCCTTCAACAAGCTGTAGCTGGTCATTTCGGAAGGGTTTTCAGCGGACTTATCCTCGATAAAATCGCCGAAATTTGTATCCTCACTGTCCCCGACCGGTGACTGTAGCGAGATGGGTTGTTGAGCCATCTTGAGCACCGCTCGGACACGTTCCACTGGCATCTGCATCTCGTCCGCGATCTCTTCGGGAGTGGCCTCACGTCCGAAATCCTGGATGAGTTGCTTCTGCACCCGCATCAGCTTGTTGATCGTTTCGATCATGTGGACAGGGATACGGATGGTGCGCGCTTGGTCCGCGATAGACCGCGTGATCGCCTGTCTGATCCACCATGTGGCGTAAGTGGAGAACTTGTAGCCTCGGCGATATTCAAATTTTTCCACCGCCTTCATCAAGCCCATATTCCCTTCCTGGATGAGATCCAGAAAAGAGAGGCCGCGGTTGGTGTACTTTTTGGCGATCGAGATCACCAAACGAAGGTTGGCTTCAACCATCTCGGTTTTAGCCTGCAACGCTTTCTTTGAGAAATGCTGGAGCTGCCGATAGGCATTCAGGTATTCCGTGGAGGGCATGCGGACGAACTCCTCGAGCGCTCTAATTTTGCGTTCTTCAGCCTGGCTTATCACGGAAGCTTGAGGCGACTTCTTGTGATGTTCAAGATCCTGAATCACTTTGACACTTTGCTGGATTTTGTCGTGGATATTGTCCGCCACCAGAGCCATCTCCTCGATGACCTTCTGCTTGTAAAAGAACTTCAAGAAAGTTTTTTGAAGCTTCTCATCCGTTTTCTTAAACTCCGCGTTGAGTTTTTCTTTTTTGGTCTTATTGGTGGATCCTTGCCACTCGGAATAACGATCATCGACTTCCTGATCGAGGGTCCGGACCGTTTTCACGAGCTTGCGCAGGGCGCGGAGGTGGTTCTCGCGGCCTTCAATTTTTTTGTCCAGGATGACCCGGTCAAAGCGTTCCTTCGGAGGTTCGGATATCAGCTTCTCTGCCAGCGCGATGTGTTCCTTGCCTGAAAAACCGAAGCTGTAGATGACGCGCTTGACTTCATTCTCCGCGTCCTCAATTCGCTTGGATATCTCGACTTCCTGTTCGCGGGTCAGAAGCGGCACCTGCCCCATCTGCTTCAAATACATGCGGACGGGATCGTCAAGAATGTCCAGGCGTCCTTTATCCTCCTCGTCCTCCGGTTCCGGTTGTTTCACCCGGTCAACTTCGGCTTGGTCCACGATCTCGACATCGAGGTTTCGAAGTTTGATGTAGATCTCATCGAGGTCGTCTGGGGTGACCACGGCATCGGGGAGGGCATCATTGATATCTCCGTAAGTCAGGTAACCCTGCTCCTGTGCAAGCCTGACGAGCTCCTTTATCTTTTCTGTGAGGTCAAAGCCAGGTCGGGGAGGGGGAGGGGTCGTCCCATTGCCATCGGCAGCAGGGGCTTGCGGTTGGGAGTGAAGGAGCGCGGGGCGATGGGCATGGACAGTCGCGATTGGAGTTGTGGAGCTGTGCGATTTGTGGCCTTTCGTCGGGGGAGCTGCGGTTGTTTGCAAAGACTCTTTCTGGTGTTTGATACCTGTGGTTTCGGCTTTGTCGCGTTGGCGGCCGTGGGCCTTGACGGGAGATTTGTGAAGTCGCGAGACAGAGGTCGGCGGGGGCAGCGGCTTCTTTGCGCCGGTTTTTGATGAGGACTTCTTTTCCTTCTGGTTCACCATAGTGTTTGATCCGATTCATGGCCGCGAGGCTAGAAACCGAAATAGCCGTGAAATATTGTTGGCGAATGCCTCCGAGTCAAGAGGTCATTTCACCATTTCTTGAAAAGCAATTGACTGGCGGGGGATGTTTGTTAGTTTTGTTCTCTGTGGTTGGAGACAATCCTCTTCCAGCCTTTTGGCGGTTCTAAGTGTTTCTTCGGGTTCTGCTTGAACCGGCGCACGGGCCTTGGCCTGTGCTGGTATTACACTTGAGACCTGCGCCGTAGGCCAGACGCCTGCGGTTTTTTTATTTATCGAGAACCAACGAGTGACCCGAAGCGACGAGCTATGATTATTGTTCTGAAACCCGATATCAGCAAAAAAGAGGAGAAAGCCGTTTTGACCGAGATCCGGAAGCTCGGCTACAAGCCGCATATCATGCGAGGAGTTGAGAGGACCGTGATTGGAGCGATTGGCGATGAAAGAAAAAATCATACGTTGGAAAGCCTTGCTTCGTGGTCTCAAGTGGAACAGGTGATGCCTGTCCAAAAGCGATACAAGCTCGTGAGCCGCGAGGCTCACCGGAGCAGTTCCACGGTGAAGGTGCTCGATCAGGTGTTGGGAGGTCGGAAGTTCCATGTCATGGCTGGACCTTGCTCCGTGGAAGGGGAGGCGCAACTCATGAAAACCGCAGAAGCGGTCAAGGCTGCGGGTGCCACCATCTTGCGCGGAGGGGCTTTCAAGCCAAGAACCTCGCCTTACGAATTTCAAGGACTGGGGGAAAAGGCGCTGAAACTTCTGGCAAAAGCGCGAAAAGAAACCGGTCTCGGAATCATCACGGAGCTCCTGTCCGAGGGCCACGCGGAGATGGTGGCTGAGTACGCGGATATTCTTCAGATTGGGACCCGAAACGCGCAGAACTTTCAATTGCTTATTGCGGCGGCGAGAACTGGCAAGCCGGTCATGCTCAAGCGTGGACTCTCCATGAAAATAGAGGAGTGGCTGTTGGCGGGAGAATACATCCTGGCCAACGAAAATCCGAACCTGCTTTTTTGCGAACGGGGCATCCGCACGTTCGAAACTTACACTCGCAACACGTTGGATTTGTCAGCCGTGCCCATCATCAAGAACGAGTCCCACTGCCCTGTGGTGGTGGATCCCAGCCAGGGCGTTGGAAGGGCGGATTTGGTGACGGCTGTGTGCAAGGGGGCTGTTGCGATGGGGGCCGACGCCTTGTTGATCGAAGTGCATCCGAACCCGGCGGAGGCCTGGAGCGATGGAGCGCAGCAGCTCACCCTGGACGGTTTCTCTCGATTGATGGAGGAGCTGAAGCCGTTCGTGGCCGCCGCAGGCCGCGAGTTTTGAGGAAAGTTAACCGCTCAGCATCCCTGATTTCCGCGAATGAAGATGGGATTGTGATTCATTCTCAAACCCTTTTGGATAACATCCCGACCCCTCATCCTCCCATTGTGCTGGCGGGAAAGCCCTCGCTGCGAGTTGCTCGAGGCGCGTCACCACCGCTTGGATCGTCCCTTCGGGCGTTGATGTCCCTGCCGTCACCCCGATCTTCACGCAACCTTGAATCCATTCTTCCCTGAGTTCTTCCGGCTTTTCAACCTGGTGAACGCGGGGAAGGTGGCGCCCGGCGGTCTTGACCAATTCCGCCGTGTTGTTGCTCTGTTTTCCCCCGATGACGATGACGACATCGCATTGGTTTGCGAGCTCAAGCACTGAGTTTTGCCTGAGTTTGGTCGGCTGGCATACCGTGTCTTCGAACCGCACTTCTGATCTGGGAAATGTGGAACGGATCGCATCCACCAATTTTTTAACACCCTCAACCGGCTGGGTTGTTTGGGCGATGACGCCGAATTTGTCGCGAGAAATCATCGCCCGGACATCGTCGGTTGAGAGAACTACTTCGCACTCGTGAAAATCCCCCGTGAGCCCCAGGACCTCGATGTGTCCCCGTTTGCCGATGACGACGGGATGATAACCCATGGAGACAAGCCGCTGGAGGCTTTTGTGGGCATGTTGTACCAAAGGACATGTGGCATCCAGAGGGTTGAAACCCTTGTTCCGGAGGTCCTGTTTCGTTCGGTCTGATGTCCCGTGGGCCGTGACCATGACTCGATCCGTTCCGACATCGTCAGCCGAGCTCGCGACGCGAATTCCCTGGCCTTTAAGTGAGGCCATGACGGCCGGGTTGTGAACCAGATCACCTAGGATCGTCACAGGACCCTTTGCGGCTTCTTTTTGGGCGAGCTCGATGGCGTCACGGACACCGAAACAAAATCCCATGTGCGTGGCTCTGATGATCTGGATCGTTGGATGACGGGTTGGATAATCGATACTTTGTATCACAAAGTTGATGAAGTTTGATCGTTCTCGGAGTTCGGAAAAAGGGTGGCTTCTAGTGATTTCTGGTCTGTTGGACGATCTGTTCCAGGAGGTTGATATAATTGCGAAAGGCCAATGTTCCGGGGTTTGTCAGAGAGAAAGTCGTGAGCATGCGCCCGTTTTGGATTGTTTTTGTGATGGCGACATAGCCTGCTTGTTGGAGAGCTCGGACGTGAGCGGTGACATTGCCATCGGTCATTTTCAGAACGTCACGCAGCTCCGTGAACGAGAGCCCGTTCGCCGCAGCCAGCGAGGACATGATGGCCAGCCTTCCTTTTTCATGTATGACGCGGTCGAGCTGTAAAAAAGGCTCAAGGTTCACGCGCCTGGCGGATTGGTGGTTTGGGTTTTGTGTATATAAGCACCATAAGCGATATGCAACCCGCCAAAAGTGGCCCCCATAACCCCGTGAGCAAACGCCAGCGAGGGCATCCGGCCCTGAGTTTGAAGCATGTTGATCGCGACCATGAAAAGGGAGCCAACCAGCGTGAAAAAAAGACCGAACAATTTGATTCCACGCGGCATGAAAAAACCTGAGGAATGGAGGGCGCAACCGTAAAGAGCCATCCAGAGGGGCACGGTACGCCAAGCCGTGAGAGGGTCGTTGGCGGGGCTGAGGAGCGCCGCCACACCCACCGCCACCCCCACGAGGACGGCGGGTGCCGCCGCTTGGGTGACACGCTTGGTGGGAGGGGACCAGAACGGTTCCGCATCTTGGATGGACTGGCGGCGGACAAGAGCGAACGCCAACGCCAGGGTCACAATGGCCACGCCCATCCAGAAAGCAACAAAGCCATGCGGTGATTCCAGCTTCAGAACAGCCCCCGCAACGCTTGCGGTCACGCCCATAATCCCGACGAGCAGTGTGGTGGAGGCCAGTGCTCTTCGGTAAACCGCAGTCCGTTCCATCAAGGTCCTGATGGTTTCCAACTGCTCTGCTGCCCAGCGAGAGTTCACAAAACAAACTTTGCCGCACAAAGTAGGATTGTCAAGTCGTGGGTCTTCCTGGAAGAGTGGAACCTCTAGGAACTGGGGGCGGACCCCTGATCCCTGAACCCGGCTCTTGCGCTCAAGGGAAGTCTGCTCTGAAAAACGAAAACCCGCGCGAGCTGCCTGAGGAGGTGTCTGAGGAGTAGTTTTTTGAGACCACCCGAAAGCCTCCCTCTTCATTCCATCGGAAAAGGCGGCCGAATGTGGAGGCCGGATGACGCGTGGCTTCGAAACCCAGGCCGCCGTAGTGGATCATCGGACGCATGAGAAGGTTCGTGAGAAATGGATCGGCAGGGACGATGCGGGGCTTCGTTTGGGTCGGTGCACTCAAGCCAGGACTGAGTTTTAAAGGCTCATGGCGGATTTGGATCTGAACGGCGGCATCGCTGCCGACGAGGGGCACCGCTTGGAAGACCAACGCGATGGCGAGCCACTTAAGGAGGAAGAGCAGGTTGGGACCGGGATGTGCCACGCCCCCATGTTTCCACCTTCGTCATGAATGTCAAAGCAAGTTTGCGAGAGGAACTCCGTCGTGAGATCGGGCCAAAGCCGGAATGAGCCCATCGCGTGCATCTCAGATTTTTCCAGATCTTCTCGTAATCGTAATCGTAATCCTATCCCCGGTTTCCCTCGTGCAACCGGTAATCGGAGTTTGCCTTTATCAAGGCGACTAGCATCGAAACGCCGCTCCAGAGGCGGTTTTTTCCTGACAGAACTTTCTCCCCAGAACATCGGCCTTTGGCCACGAGCACATCCAGGGCGGCGGCACTTTGCAATAAACTTCCAGCTTTTCGTGGTCGAATCGGCGGTTCAGGGGATGACGATTACGATTACGATTACGAGTAGGAAACGCGAGCACGAAAAATCTGAGATGCGCACGAGCCCATCACATTCCCTAAATTTGACTTGATTCACGGAGGATTAGTCGATTAAGGTCCGATGAACCCAGAAGATAAGTGCAGCATAACGCATCGAAAATCGACCTACTCATTAACCCTACTACCCTATGAGCAAACTTCTCAAGCGACGGATGAAAGTGGCTGCGGCAAAACGGGCGGTTCTTTGTTTAGGCCTCGCGGCAATTCCCGCTGCATTCGCGCAGAGCGCAGCGAGTGAACCGGAAGAGATGAAGGCTGTGGTCGTCACAGGCTCTTTGTTGCCCTCGGCTCAGACGGTGGGCGCGACCCCTGTCGACACTTTTTCGTCAGAACAAATCGAGCGAACCGGCTCCGAGACGGTGTCCCAATTGATTCGTCGGCTCCCTATCTTTACGGGTGCCGGCAATTTTAATGAAGCGAATGGCAACGGCGGTGATGGCACGGCCCGCGTCTCGTTGCGTGGCATTCCGGGTGGCACCCTCGTTCTCATCAACGGACGGCGCGTGGCACCCACAGCGTTTGCGGGTTCTGAGGTGGACATCAACTCGATTCCGATGGCGGCCATTGATCGGATTGAGATTCTGAAGGATGGTGGTTCTTCCCTCTATGGATCGGACGCGGTGGCCGGTGTGGTGAACATCATCACCAAGAAGAACTTCAACGGAACCGCGGTGGATGCCTACTACGGCAACACCACATCGACCGACGTCGCCCAGCAGCAATACTCTTTTGTCACGGGCTTCTCGAACGAGAAAACGTCTCTGCTGGTAGGCGGCAGCTATTACAGGGCCAACAGCCTCTTCAGCAACGATCGTGAACGGTCATTCGGTTCAGCGACTAGCGCCACATCCAACCCAGGACGGTTCCGGGTGCGCAATGACGCGCGGGGCGGTGGGCTTTTGTACAACCCGGCTGGGGCAGCCGGTGACCTGCTGTTCGTGACGCCCAACCGAACGGCAGTGGCGGGTGCCAATGGGAAATTGACACCCGCTGATTTCCACGCCACTGGAGCCAATGCGGAGAACGTTTACCCAGGGGATAGGTTCCCATTCCCGCTCTACACTCCGGCAATCAGGCCCTCCGAGCGCTACGGATTCTTCGGCAACGCCACTCACAAACTTTTTGGCAATGACGGGCTCGAGTTCTTTGCGGAGTCGAGTTGGACTCGGTCCGACAGTTTTAATCAACTGGCCCCGACCCCCATTTCGTCTGGCACGGTGGGTTATCCCATCGCCGCCGCGAATTATTACAACCCCTTCGGGGCCGATGTTCCTTCGTGGAACTATCGCACGGTTGAGGCCGGGCCTCGTACCGAAACGCAGGTTTACGAGTATTTCCGGTTCGTCCCAGGAATACGGGGCCGCATCAACGATAGTTCATGGAACTGGGAAGTGGCCATGCTCTACAGTCAATCCCGTGGCAGCCAGGTGCAGGGAGGGGAGCTGAGCCGTTCGCGATTGGGAACGGCAATGGCTGATACGACTGCGGCCGCTTTCAATCCCTTCGGGAATAGGGCGAATTCCATGGCTCAGTTGGACAGAGTGACGCAAAGCTTGTTCGCTCTCGGCCAATCGTCGCTCTGGAGCGTCGACGGCCGTGTTTCGGGTGAGGTGTATGACCTCCCTGCCGGGCCGATTGGCTTTGCCGCCGGACTTGAACACGGAGAGGAACGAGGAGAATCCACCCCTGACGGACCGACAGTTTCAGCGGACACGGTTGGTTTCGGCGCCGATTCTCCAATTTTCGGCGAGCGCGACATCAACTCGATCTTCAGTGAAATTTCGATCCCGATCTTCAGCGATCAAAACGAAATTCCTGGCTTTCACAGCTTGACGGTGGGCAGTTCCTTCCGCTATTCGGATTACAGCGACTTCGGCAGCACAGTGGACCCGAAGGTGACCGTCCGTTGGCAGCCTATCGATGACACTCTGACGATCCGAGGGTCCTATTCCACCTCTTTCAAGGCGCCCACGTTCGGCGATTTGTATACTTCAGGACAATCTGACTTTCCTGAGGTCCGAAATCCTTATAGGGGCCCGGCCGCAGTCGATTATTTCACTCAATTCCAGACGTTCAACTTCGGTAACCCGCGGCTTGCGCCGCAGGAAGCTCAGAACTTTACTGCCGGCATCGTTTGGAGTCCGAAGACCGAGACGTTGAAGGGTTTGACTGTAGGTGTTGACTGGTTCCGCATTGAGCAGAACAGCGTTCCCGGTGGCAGCGTGCAGTATATTGTTGACTCGAATTTCCGGACAGGCGGTCCTACGAACCGGTTGCCGGGCGGCGGCGCAGGGGTCAATCCGACACCGGGTCTCTTCAGCGATCTGATCACATTTGATCCGGTGACGGATGATTATGTGGCGGTCAATGTGCCCACGCTCAACCTGAGCCGGACGCTTGTCCAGGGAGTCGATGTCTCGGCAAGCTATCAGCGTCCCACGGAACATTACGGAACCTTCACGCTCTCAGCGATGGGTTCCTATTTCTATTCGTTCGATCAGGAGACGATTCCGGGCAGCGGTTTTGTGGATTATCTGGGTGATTACTCAGTGGATGATTTCGGGTTCGAAAGCATTCCGCGACTCCGCATGGTCTCGAGTTTGTTCTGGAACATGAAAGGCGTCGAGTTCGGCGTCACGGCCAATTACATGGGCCCTTACCGCGATTCTGCACTCGCCGGGTTTGATCGCGAGATCGAGGCTTATTGGACCGTGGATCTCCAGGCATCGTATGACTTCACCGGGAACACCCGTTACGAGTTGTTGAATCACACCAAACTCACCGTTGGCGTGATGAATGTTGCCGACAATCCTCCGCCGTTTGTGGGTGCCTCGTTTGCCGACAACTATGATCGGGCATTGAACGATCTGCGCCAGCAATTCGTTTACATGAGCTTGAACAAGAAATTCTAATCCGGCCTCGGCCGCTGGATTCGATCAAGGGCCGCCCTCTTTAACCGAGGGCGGCCCTATTCATTTTCCGATGCAGAATTGGCTGAAGATGGAGTCCAAGATGTCTTCGGTGGAGGTTTTGCCGACAATCTCTCCGACGGCGTTGACGGCGATCCGGAGCTCCATCGCGGTCACCTCCAAACCGGCGGATAGTTGAAGCGAGACGAGAGATGCCTCCGCTCCTTCCATGGCTCGATTCAGGGCTTCTTGATGGCGGGAGTTGATCATAATTTCGGTGGCTTCAACACTGATCTCGCCGCGCCAAACAAGCTGTTTCAGAGTGTCCTTGAGATCATCGATTCCTGTTCCAGTGAGGGCGCTAAGCCGGACCACGGGGCAATTGGCGGGCAATTCTGGCATCGATGCGGGAGGGAGGTCATTCTTGTTCAGAACGAAGACACGTTTGCGGTTTTGAAACTCTTTGAACAGCATCACGTCCTCCGGTGGGAGCGGCTCCGAAGCGTCCAGGACATGCAAGAGGACTTCCGATTTCAGTGCTGAGTCACGGCTTCGTTTGATGCCTTCAACTTCGATCGCTTCGGACGATTCGCGGAGCCCTGCGGTGTCGATGAAAATGACTGGGATGCCGCGCACGTTCGCTGTTTCCTCAATGGTGTCGCGTGTTGTTCCCGGCGTTGGGGAAACGATGGCGCGGTCGCGCCCGAGCAACTGGTTTAGCAGGCTGGACTTGCCCACATTGGGGCGCCCCAGGATCGAAGCCCGAACCCCTTTTCGGAGGATCTGCCCTTCGTCGGATGTGGCGAGGAGCTTCCGCATGGACTGGGTCGCGATCCTGATTTTCCCGCAGAGCTCGGATTGCGTATCGGGATCGATGTCCTCGTCCGGGAAATCGATGTGCGCTTCGATATGGGCCAGGATCCGTATGAGCTCGTCGCGCAGGGCACCGATGTGGGACGAGAGGGTTCCCTGGAGCTGCTGTTCTGCCGCAGCCAGCGCGAGCTCTGTGCGGGCGTGGATGATATCCGCTACGGCTTCGGCCTGGGCGAGATCGATCCGACCGTTCAAAAACGCCCGTTTTGTGAACTCGCCTGGTTGAGCGAGGCGCGCCCCGGCAGCCAGCAGGGCGTCTAGAACCGATTTAGTGGCGGTGATGCCTCCGTGGCAGCTAATCTCAACGACGTCCTCGCGCGTGTAAGTGCGAGGCGCGCGCATTACGGTAGCGAGCACTTCATCAACCCGTCGTTCGTTTCTCAAAATGTGGCCGTAGAGGACGGTGTGCGACGGTGTGAGAGAGAGCGTTGACGCGTGTTTTCCGGCTGCCTTGAAGCATCCATCCGCGACCTCGACGGCGTGCGAGCCGGAGACGCGGATGACAGCGACCCCGGCTTCTCCGAGGGGTGTCGTGATGGCCGCTATGGTGTCTTCGTGCATCGGTGTAAAACCGTTCATTGACGCAAATTATCGCTACTGAAATCTCTTCAGGAGGGTTAATGAGGGCAAATGAGTGGCTTCTCAGTCTTCACCGCAACGACTGGGAGTGATGCTCGCGGTCTTTTCCTCGAGCCACAATAGCGCTTTCTCGTAACTCTTTCGATGGATGAAATGAAGGAGTTGAGGGTCGGATTGCCCAGACAAACCAGCGGCGAGTTCATCGATTCGTGAGAAAAGAGGCAGGAGGTTCGGCATTGGATTAGTTGTGCGCAGGGACTTCACTGCGGAGTCGAGGTCCCGCAATGCCGCGAGTAGATGGTGTTCGGAAGCTTGCATAGCTTGAGGCAGACGTTAGCTCGGAAGAGTTGAGAAGTGAATTGCGTTTCTGTAGCAAACAATGTCTGTAACAGCAATGCGCAATGGACACAAGAGCGGGAACGCCCTGTTTTTAGGAATCGAATGCGGAGGCACACGCACCGTCGCGCTCTGGGCAGATGCGATGATGCGGCCCGTAGCGCGTGTGGAAACAAAGGGTGCCAATCTCAGGCTGACGACGGATCGGCAGCTCCTCAGCTTGTTCCGGGAACTCAGAGGTATGGGTTCGTTGCCTGATGCGGTGGGGGTTGGCATCGCGGGTGCCCGTAGCGGGGCGGATCGGCTCCGAGTGAATCGAATCTTATCGCAAGTTTGGCGCAGTGTGCCTGTCGAGTCTACACACGATCTCGAGACAGCCTTGCGTGCGGCTTCGAAGCCTGGCGCTCCACTCACGAGGGTTCGCACGGTGGTGTTGAGTGGCACCGGTTCGTGTTGTTACGGAAAGAACTCTTTCGGGAAGGTTTCGAAGGTGGGTGGATGGGGCCACTTTTTGGGTGATCGAGGCAGTGGCTACGAAATCGCTATGAGAGCTCTTAGGCGTTCGATACTGACTTTTGACCATCGAGGAGAGCTCGGCGAGCTTGGGCATCGTTTGGTGGGAGCGGCGGGTGTTCGAGATCCCGAGCAATTGATCGAGTGGGTTCAGGGTGCCTCAAAATCCGATATCGCGGCCTTGACGCCCATTGTTTTTGAAGCATGGAGGTCGCGGGATTTGGATGCGAAGGAAGTGGTGTATCAATCCGCCGCGAGCCTCGCGGCGGACGCGGTTTCGTGTGCGCGCAACTTGGTATCGGATGGAGATCCCGGGAGGGCCGAATTTGTTTTTGCAGGCAGTGTTCTTCTAAAAGAGGCCGTGTATGCGAAAACCGTGAAGGCGTTGGTGCTGGAATCCCTCCCTGGGTCGGTCGTCAAGGCGTTGCCTCGTGACTCAGTATGGGGGGGGGTGGATCTGGCGGCTGAGATCTGGCGTGCCGCTGGGAGTCCGCCCTGTGGGCTCGAGCCACGTATGAGTCAACCGGTTTCAAGCCCGGTGACCCGCAATCCACGGCAGTCAAGCGGAGGGTTACTCGAGTCGGGCGGGCTGTTCGAGGGATTGGCTCCAACTGAGCTGCGCAATCCGAGATCGAAGAATCTGGATCGGCTTTCGCTGGAGGCGGCTGTGGATCTGATGCTCTCGGAAGAAGCCATGGTTGCCGGTGCGGTTCGTGGGGAGCGCCACAAACTCTGCCAAGCCATCCGGATTCTCGTCTCGGTGTTTCGGAAGCACGGACGACTCTTCTACGTGGGGGCTGGCACGAGTGGCCGGCTGGGGGTTTTGGACGCGAGTGAGTGCCCCCCCACTTTCCGAACTCATCCAGGGATGATCCAAGCGATTATGGCGGGCGGGAACGAGGCATTGACTTCGGCCGTTGAAGGGGCTGAGGACGATGCGGCGGCTGGAGCCAAGTCGATCAGGGACCGGGGCTGCACAAAAAACGACGTGGTGGTGGGGATTGCGGCGAGCGGCAGAACTCCGTTTGTATGGGGTGCCTTGGAAGAGGCGCAATCCTTGGGAGCGAAAACCGTTCTTATATGTTTCAATCCGGGCCTCATCATGGATCGAAAACATAAGCCGGACGTGATCATCGCGCCCGCAACCGGCCCTGAAGTGCTGACGGGCTCAACCAGGCTCAAGGCTGGGACGGCCACCAAACTCATCCTGAACATGCTGACCACCCTCAGCATGGTGCGCCTTGGGAAAGTGGTTGAGAATTTGATGATCGATCTGAACCCTTCAAATCTGAAGTTGAAAAGCAGGGCTGCCAGGATCGTTTGCGAGCTGTGTGACGTAGCCGAGGACCAAGCACGCAGGGTCTTGGAAGAACGGCATTGGAATGTGAAGGAGGCAGTCCAGGAGTTGCGGGGGGCTCGGCGAGGGCCTCGCCTCTCCGATGGATAATTAAATTGTGTCAGGCGGACAAATCCCAACCGGTGCTCAAGTGGATCGAGGGTTGCCCATGGAAATGGAGCTCGGGAGTGAGGATCAGGTAGGCTTTAAGGCCACACCCGGTCTTTAATGAGTCGGGTTGTGAGCTTTGTGGCGTCCAGAACCACATGTTTGATCTTCTCGCGACGCCAGGTATAAGTGATGTGAACTAGGCCGTCGGAGGATTGAATCACTGCGGGGTAGGAGTATTCCCCGGCCTGATTTTCCAATAGTTCCGCTGCTGACCAGTCCTTTCCGTTCTCGGAGAGGGCGACATTCAGGAGAGATCGGTCGGATTCTGAATGATTGTAAACGAGCAAGGCGCGACCGTCATGAAGCATGACGGCATCAATTCCACTATTCGGATTCGGCAAACCAGTTTTGGCCATTTTCGTCCATATCATTCCCCCGTTGCGGCTCCATGATTCGGTGATCGAGCCTTGCTTTGTTCGGCAAAGGATTTGCAGGCCCTGTTCGCCCCAGTTAAGCACCGTGGGCTGGATCGAGCCAAACTCCATAGCGCCATTGATTGGGGGGAGAGCCTGCCACGCTTTTGCGAAGTTGAGGCCCCTTTCCATATGAACCTGCCAGCCGCTGAACTCCGTGCTGGCACCACACAGAATCACACCGTTCGCCAGCTCAATCGGCTTGTTGCGCACCGGGCCTACAATATTCAAGGGGAGACGTTTCGGCGGCGTCCATGTTTTGCCTTGGTCCGATGAGGTCATCACCATGCCCCACCAGGAGGAGGGACTGGGTCCCACCTTGTAAAAAAGGAGGAGCGGGCCGGCGCTGGGTTGAAACAGGACCGGATTCCAGCACGGGTAACGAATGCTCTTTTTTGGGTCCTCACCCGTAGCCACCTCCACCGGTGGCGTCCAGCCTTGCCGATCACGTCGAGCGAGCCAGATGCCGACATCGGGCTTCCCTTCTTGGGAGCCGCCAAACCAAGCCGCGAGAAAACCCTCCTTGGTCTCGACGATGGTTGAGGCATGGCTTGATGGAAAGGGTGGAGTGATAGCGATGAATTCGGAAAGGACGATCCCTCCACCGCCGGGCGCTCCATCTTGAGCTGCCTCCATTTTAGCGAGAGCACAAGCCACAGCGGTTGACAGAACGAAAACCTTCCGTTTCAACCACCCCAACGAACCGACCCCTAAACGATTTGTCATACCTCTACTGAACCAAACTGGAGCTGAGAGTGCAAGAGGAGGAATTAGGGCTTGGTGGGGGCCTTCGGTGCCGTCACCATCCGAAAGTTGTCCGTCCGGAACGGGGATGCCGGGAGACCTTCGCGATTGAAGAGGTTGACCACGGGATAATCGGCCCACCCGAATCGAACCGCCACCGGGTGGGTGACGCTTGAAGAGCTGACAACCACTTTCTCGCCCTCAATCCGGGCATTGGCCCAAGCAAACTTTTGATCCGCGCCAGCAATGCTAAACCCTGTAAGTGTTCCCCCACGCGCTTCGAGGCCGGTACCTGCGTGGTCAAAGCTCAAGGTCACCTCGGATCCGCTGATTTTATGCGAACTATACAGCGGCCCGGAATGGATGACTTTCTGACCGTATGCGATTTTTCTGGCCGCTAGTGCGAGGCGGGCACCGACTGGAGCTTTTTTGGTAGGATGGATATCATCTTTGTCGCCGACATCTGTAATAACGGCCATGCCAACTTTGGGCAGGTTCTTGGTGGCCAGCCATTGGGCCTCCCTCAGTTCGGCCCAATCGCTCTCAACCGGAGAGGCTGTGATTTCTGAAAGAGCCCGCTTTTTGTTCCTGTCCCAGGGCGCAAGCTGCACTTCGAGAAACGTGAAATCGCCTTGGCCCCACTTGGCTCTCCAGTTCTTGATCATGTCGGCGAAAAGGGATCGGTATTGGTGGGCACGGCCCGCGTTGGATTCGCCCTGGTACCAGATGGCACCATTGATTGCATACGGCAGGAGCGGGTGGATCATGCCGTTGTAGAGTTCCGTGGGCCGCCAACCGATGTTGGGCCGGTTGCCGTTGGGTTTGCGCCCTTCCACTTTGGCTGCCGCAACTTCCTTGTCGTAGTTGGCGAGGTCGTTCTGGTAATTTTTGAACGCTGCGTCAAAAGGATCCAGAATCTCCCTTTTGTAAGCTGGATTGGATTCGAGGACGTCCTGGCTCATCCACACCTCGGCGGGTGAACCGCCCCAGGAAGTGTGGATCAATCCGACCGGGACGCCGAGGGCTTTTTGGAGATCCCTGCCGAAGTAATAAGCGACAGCGGAGAAGCCTGGGGTTGTCTCAGCAGACGAGATCTTCCATGAAGACTTCACATCGCTTGTGAGCTCGGTTGCCTTGAGCTTCGGGACGGTGAAAAGGCGGAAGTTCGAGTTGGCGGAGCCGGCTATGTCCTGCCCGGAATTCTCTGACCGGCTCAAGGGCCATTCCATGTTGGACTGACCGCTGCATACCCAAACTTCGCCGACGAGCACATCCTGGAGAGTGATTGAGTTTTTTCCACGGACGCGTAGTTCGTGAGGTCCTCCTGCCTTTTGCCTCGGGAGGCGCACCATCCATCTTCCTTCTTTGGCCACCGTTTTGGACTTCTTACCCAGCAATTCCACCGTCACTTGTTCCCCATCTTCAGCCCAGCCCCAGACTGGGATTGGCTTTCCCTGCTGCAGGACCATGTGATCCGTGAACAAGGAAGGCAGACGGACATCGGCACGGGTTGTGAATGCCGCGAGCAAGCAGGACAAAATGCCCAGGCCGGAAAAGGTCAGGAGGGAGCGTGGAATCAATTGCATAGGTTTCATTAGCTCA
The DNA here is from genome assembly GCA_945865375.1 of Akkermansia muciniphila. Lineage (GTDB taxonomy): Bacteria > Verrucomicrobiota > Verrucomicrobiia > Limisphaerales > F1-80-MAGS106 > F1-80-MAGS106. The sequence goes on from CAMBEJ010000078.1 coordinate 21,346, forward strand.
GACGACCTGAATTGCTTTTGAGCGTCAACAACCAACATGCGGCAGTTCTATTTTTGACCACGGAAAACCGATGCCAGGATGGTTTCCTTCGTCTTCCAGAGCAGTGTCATGGTCATCGCGAGGGGGAGGAGCACCAGAAACACGAGCATGATTGGGCGGCCTAGATCCATCACACGGAGGAGGGGTCTGGGGACGAACCGGACGTATTGCATAAAGAAGAAGCTGAGGACAAGGAGGGAGAGCACGGCGAGCAATCCTGAGTTGAACGCAGTGAAAATCCGGGTTTCGTGCCTCAACATTTCGTCGGGCAACATGGTTGCGAGCCGGTAGAGCAGATGATTCAAGCACAAGAGGAAACCAAGCCCTGTGAGTGCCATGAGCCCCACGCTCTGACCAAAAAAAGGGTTGCCTGGGAATTGGTTCCAGAAATACAGGAAAGGGGACAGGCCGAGATTGATCATCGCCAGGACTGCGGTCGTATCGACAGACTTCAGCCAGACACGTTCCTGCTTTTGGAAAAAGGAAAGCTGTCGTGTTCCGTAGAGCAGTAGCCCCGTCGCGGCAGGGGGGATGAGAAAGCCAAAGGGCTTAAACCAGTTGAAGACATCGGGTTGAACACAGGAAAGCAAAGCGACCGGCAATCCCCAAAACAGAGCCGACAAACCTCTGATCAGGTTTGCCAGAGAACTCATGAGCTCCGAGTTGGGGGCGGGGTCGGACATCGAGTTGCCAGCACTCGGCTTAGAACGCGAGGTAGGTGTAATCGCGGAGACCTCGTTCGTAGTCGTCCAGCAACCGCATCGCCTCCGAGGGCTTCAGTTTGTCCGACTTGATTGCGGCGTCGATCTGCGCTTTCATTCTGCGCTTCAACTCGTTTTCGTCGTACTGCACGGCGGCGAGGGCCTGAGCTATGGTGTTGCCTTCGATGATCTCCTCGATGTAGTAGCCTGCGGACTCATCCGGGTCCAGGAAGACATGGACTTCGTTGACACGCCCGAAGAGATTGTGGAGATCGCCCATGATGTCTTGGTACGCGCCCATAAGGAAGAAACCAAGGTGGTAGGTCTCTTGAATCCCGGCCGCATTTTGTTGGAACGCATGCAGGGGCAGAGTGTCGCGGACGTCCCGGAGGTCGATAAACTTGTTGATTTGTCCGTCTGAATCACAAGTGATATCGACGAGGGTGACTTCTTTGGTCGGGCGCTCGGTCAGTCTGCTGATGGGCATGATGGGGAAGAGTTGGCCGAGCGCCCAATGATCCAGGAGCGATTGGAAAACCGAGAAGTTACAGAGGTATTGGTCGCCGAGACTGTCCTCGAGTTTTCGGATTTCCTCCGGCACGTAACTCTGGTCACGGAATGTGTGAACCACGGCCTGGCTGATTTCCCAGTAGAGAGTCTCGATTTTGGCTTTTTCGGGCAGTTCCAGCAGGCCTAGAGCGAACATCTGGTGCGCGTCCTCTTTTCGCTCAAGAGCGTCGTGGTAGGCCTCGAGCTTGTTGAGCTTGGCAAGGTTCTTTCGAATGTCCAGGAGCTCCTTGACAAGAGCGTGTTCGTTGTCACCGAAAGGGAGATCTTTGTTCGGTTGATTTTTTTCGATGGACCCAAACACCTCCACCACGAGCACACTGTGGTGAGCCACTATGGCGCGGCCGCTTTCACTGACGATGTCCGGGTGCGGGACTTTTTCCTCGTTGCAGATGTGGCCCATGTAATAAACGACGTCGTTTGTGTACTCTTGGAGCGAGTAATTGGTCGAGCTGTCATAGGCAGAACGGCTCCCATCGTAGTCCACTCCCAGGCCGCCACCGACGTCGATGTATTTGATGGAGAACCCCATTTTGTACAGTTTGGCATAGAACCTCGATGCCTCTTGAACGGCCTTCTTGATGGTGAGGATGTCGGGCACCTGGGATCCGATGTGAAAATGGAGCAGGGCAAAGCAATGCTCCAATCGCTCGGCGCGGAGGATCTGCGTCGCCGTCAGGATCTCCGCCGTGCTCAGGCCAAACTTGGCGTTTTCCCCGCCACTTTCGGCCCATTTTCCCGCCCCTTTGCTCATGAGTCTGGCACGGATCCCGATGAGAGGCTCAACACCCATCTGGCGTGAGACGGCGATGATCTGCCTGAGCTCCTCGAGTTTTTCCACCACCATGATGACTCGTTTTCCAAGCTTGATCCCCATGAGCGCCATCCGGATGAAAGTCGCATCCTTATACCCATTACAAATAATGAACGACCCGGCCTGATCTTGAAGAGCCAGGCCAGCGAACAATTCGGGCTTGCTCCCAACTTCCAGGCCAAAGTCAAATGCCTTTCCGGCGTCGAGAATCTCCTCCACGACCTCGCGCAACTGGTTGACTTTGATGGGGAACACACCTCGATATTGCCCCGTATAGCTGAATTCCACGATCGAGCTTCGGAACGCCAGGTTGATGGCTTCAACGCGATGGCGCAGGATGTCTTGGAACCGGATTAGTAGAGGGAATTTGAGGCCACGTCCTTTGGCTTCCTCAATCACATCGGTGATATCGACCGCAGCCCCCTTCTCTTGAAGCGGCGTGGCGACCACGTGACCTTCCTCGTTAATGTCGAAATATTTCGCACCCCAACGGTCGACGTTGTAAAGGGTGCGGGCTGTCTGGATATCCCAGGGGCGTGCGTCGTCAGAGGTTTGGCTCATTGATCTTCAAGAACCAGCGCACTATAAGTGCCCTTTTCCAGAATTCAATAGATTGCAACGGGAACCTAAAAGTTCTTTTTAGAAAGATCGATCGATGCCCACTGTGAAACTTGCCGGGATAGTGAAATACTGTGACCGCGCCCTTCAGTTGGAAGGGTTTAGGGATTGGGACGGCGCCGTGAACGGCTTGCAGGTTGAAAATCGAGGAGACGTCAGGCGTCTGGCCGCAGCCGTGGATGCGAGTCTTGCGACGTGCCAGAAAGCGATCCAGGCCGGAGCCGACCTCCTGATAGTCCATCATGGACTCTTCTGGGGGCCAAGCCATCCATGGACGGGCCGACGTTACGAACTCATCCGGTTGTTGTTGGACCATGATCTTGCGTTGTACAGTGCCCATCTGCCTTTGGATGCTCATCCTAAGTGGGGTAACAACATCTTGATCTGCAAAGCCCTCGGGCTGGTGGCACCCGAGCCCTTTTTCGAGAGCAAAGGGCGTCGAATTGGATACCAAGCACGCGCCGCGATAGACCGTGAGAAATTGCGCGGGAAGCTTGGATCAATTTTGGGCGTGGCTCCGCTGCTTATTCCCGGTGGGCCGGAAGTTTGTCGCAGGATCGGGGTCGTCAGCGGGGGTGCGGGGAGCGAGTTGAAGCAGGCGGCGGCGGAAGGGGTGGACACTTTCATCACGGGAGAAGGACCGCACTGGACTTATGCTCTGGCGGAAGAATTGGGAGTGAACGTCTTCTACGGTGGGCATTACGCCACAGAGACGTTTGGGGTCCAGGCGGTCGCGTGTGCGGTTGGGAAACGGTTTCAATTACCTTGGTGTTTTGTGGACCACCCGACGGGGTTGTGAAGACGGATAGGCGACAGATCTATCGTTTCCTCGTAAAGACATCCGAGCCAAACCTGTGCTTCGAGAGATCTTGTACGAGAGATGTGAAGGCGCTGTCCTCGATCCAAAGGCACCAGTTCACTCCCTGCTGAATCGTCAGCACCTGCCGCATCGATTGCTGCCAATGATCCCGGTCAGGCCAGTCCTTCGACGGTGTGAGAGATCCTTGGATCAAGAGGCCCGTCGCATTTCGCCTCTGCGCAGCGCCTGCAACCTTTCTGTCATTCTGGAGCAAGTCGGCGACTTCCGCGCCTAAGAAGCAAACGCCGTTTTCACCCTGTTTGCGGGAGAGGCAGAGATCTGTCGTGACCCCGGAGAGCGCGAGGGCCTTTCGTAACCACTCGTGGATTTTTTGGTAGCTCTCGCGTGCCGTGAGTTCGAACCAGCTGTGAGATCGGGGGAACACAACACTGTAAGTCCAGTCGCGATCGTGCAGCACAAGGCCCCCCCCTGTAGGACGTCTCACCAATGGACGAAGCGGGGTCATACTGGCAATTTCATCAAAGTGCTGAAAATATCCGAATGACGCGGAGGGTTGAGTCCATCCGTAAAATCTGAGGATCGGCGCCGATAGCCGCGAGGCCTCGTCTAATAAAGTTTGATCGATAGCCATGTTGGTCGCCGCATCACCGGGGCCTGAATCGATCCAAAACCAGGCCGACTCCACGCTTTGGAAGGGTGCGTCTTTCAAGATGAAGAGCGACTTTTCTGAGGTCCCACCCAAGGGCACCATTGACGGACTTCGCAGCGGGAGCAGTCAGGCTGACGAGCCGGACATCGGCGTCTGCCGTGCCAGATCAACCAGTGGCTCAACTGGGTCCAAAGCTGCCTCGGAACCAGATTCGCCAGATCCCGCTCAATTTTATGTGGAGAGAGTTCCCGGCTGAGTCCGAGCCGGTTGCTGAGTCTGCCCACATGGGTGTCTACCACGATCCCCGCGGAGATGCCGAAGGCGTTTCCCAGCACCACATTTGCGGTTTTACGGCCCACGCCATCCAAGGCAAGCAACGCCTCCATTGACGATGGAACTTCGCCGGAATGGCACTCGACCAGAGTGGTGCAACAGCCCCTGATGTGGCGTGCTTTGTTGCGAAAGAGTCCGATGCGCCGGATGTCGTGCTCCAACTGCTCCTGGGAAGCACACGCATAATCGGACGCAGTCCGGTAGCTCCGAAACAAGCTTTCAGTGACGATGTTGACTTGTTTGTCTGTGCATTGAGCCGAAAGAATGGTGGCTATGAGGAGCTGCAGTGGGGTCTCGTAGTGGAGTTCGCATCGCGCTTGTGGGTAAGTGTCCGCCAATGCCCTCAACAAGGCTTGTATTCGCGCTTTTAGTTCGGCCTGCGATTCCCTTGCCATGGTTCCAAATAAACTAAATAAGTGTAGGTGCGAGCACAACCGTGTCAAGCTAGGCGAACGGGTGAGAACCCGATTGCGCGCATCTCAGATTTTTCGTGCTCGCGTTTCCTACTCGTAATCGTCATCCCAAGAACCGCCGATTCGACCACGAAAAGCTGGAGGTTTATTGGAAAGTGCCGCCGCCCTGGATGTGCTCGTGGCCAAAGGCCGATGTTCTGGGGAGGAAGTTCTGTCAGGAAAAGAACGCCTCTGGAGCGTCGTTTCGATGCTAGTCGCCTT
>CAMBEJ010000079.1 GCA_945865375.1 Akkermansia muciniphila
ACCAGAGAGACTCGGAGGTCACGGAGAGATTCGTGGATCGATCGTTGCGCCAGATCCGAGGCGTCGCGGCCAGTCCCGACTGTTTTGTCGTCAGGCTGTTTCGAGTCCCTTGCGGAGAGTGGCGCCGAACCATCAGGTCGAGACGAACCACTGCCAAGCGTCTCGGTTACGGAGTTGGCCGGTGATTGGGGATAGTTTTCCCGTTTGCCACGGTGCGCTGACGGCAGCGGTCGCTCACCTGTGTCGTTCGCCGTCAGAAGCCCCTCGACAATATCTGCGTGGCTCTGGTAGATTTGGGATGTATGAGCCGTAATTTCATCGAGATTGCTGAAGAGGCGATGACTTTGCCTCAGAGCGAGCAACTGAGGCTGGCTCGGACGCTTTTGGATCGTGCCGAGGCATCTGGTGACATTGGGGCTGAGGCCGCGTGGGAGGATGAGATCGAGCACCGCATCTACAAGATTGATGCAGGGCTAGCCAAGGGACGCCCCTTTGCCGATGTAATTCGAGACATCGACCGGCGTCTTGGAAGATGACGCTGATCACGATCGAGGAGGCGGAGCAGGAGTTCGTCGAAACTGTGGCCTATTATGAGTTGAAGGAGCCAGGGCTGGGATTCCGGTTCCGGGACGAGGTTGCGTCAGTGGTGGATTGGATCCGCCAGTTTCCAGAGGTCCCTCGGCTGAGGCGAAAGGGCTATCGTCGAGTGAGCCTCCGTGCATTCGCTCACTATGTCGCTTACGTCATACGAGGGGAGACGATTTGGATTGTGGCGGTAGCGCACGGGCATCGGCGACCGGAGTTTTGGATAGACAGGATATGACGGCGAACCATCAGGTCGAGACGAACCGCTGCCAGGCGTCGCGGTTGCGGAGTTGGCCGGTGATTGGGGACAGTTTTCCCGTTTGCCACGGTGCGCTGACGGCAGCGGTCGCTCACCTGTGTCGTTAGCCATGTTGACGGTCACTGAATGCGCTTGCCACAGTACGGGCAGCGATTCAGAGTCGCACTTTTGGCGGTGAATCTCGCACTACCAAAAACCCTGAACCACTGGAGGAAATATGTCAGAACGAGTATACGATAAATGCGGGCACAAAAAGCCGTTGTCGGGAGGGAAGACTTGTTCCAAAGGGCACTTCATCTGTAAGGACTGCGCCTATGGCCATAAGCATTGCCCGCTCGATGGTCATACGCTTCGTTAGGCTTACAGTTACTTAACCGACTACTACGGAGGACGAGTATGAGCGAGACTGAAGGCCAGCCCACCGACCGATCCCTATCGATAACCGTTGCTCCATGAAACCGAGACGCCTCTCAACGGTGTTGGCGATTCTATTAGTAGGCTCTACTCTACTGATTGACTCTTGTGGCCAAAAACCGTCCGATGGTCGCGCGACTCCCGGCAAGGATCAAGCATCGGAAGCCCGTAGAAAGTCTGAGGTGCCGAAGGTTATCCCTGCGCCGACTCTTAAGGGAATGACGATAGACCAACTCAACGCCCTCGATAAGCCATCGCTGGAAAGGCTTTCGGCATACGACGTGATTTTTATGAGGGAGAGTCGAGACACTTCCGATCCAAAGAAGGCATCAACCACCGCCGCTTTGCTCGTCAAGATGCCGCTTCACGAACTCTATTATGAAGTAGAGTTAGGATCGACGAGTGGGGTGGATTCGTCGAGATTCAGGCAAGCCGCACGGGAGTTTCAGGGTAAACTGAAGGATCCTCAGACAGGGGTATTGACATTCGGACAGTGGGACCGGGCACAGGCGTTCAGCAAAACGTTTCACTCAACTCATTATTTTCCGGGCGAGGGCTCTAACGTTAAGAACTATTCGCTTGGCACAGTAGTTACGGTTACAGGAACGTTGAAGATCGTTGGGGAAGAGATTGCAACGCCGATCAATCTTGTCTACGGCGTTGCCGACAAGTCCACAATGACCTATCGGCAATCCGTTGCCTCTCTGAGCACCACCTTTGGAGCCGACTTTCTGAACCTCGACGAAACCGAATTTCGAATCATTGAATGGGGTGCCGAAGAGATCATTGGGGCAACTGACTATGACGCGCGAAACGAAAAGGTGATCATCAATCGGAAGACGAAACTGGTGTCGTATGTTATCACCGATAAACCGCCTCAACTTGGCGAAGATGGGAAGCCCAAAAACTACGGCTTAGACCCTCTCAAGGAACCCCGGATTTCAACGCTGGTGAGAGGCATGGATGCTGCACGCGCGCATTATGAAAAACTCCGCGATGGTGTGCGCCCATACCTTTCCGACAATATTCTCAATACGTTCGGGAATTAGCAATTGCTTCACCGCATGCGGGGGAAATCATGTCACCGCCGTTCCAGAACCGAGTGACTAGGCTGCCGTGTTCGGTCTTGGGTTGGTTGGATTTTGGGTTGCTTCGCCGACATCAGGCGAGCGATTTGCTCGCGCTCCTGAATGACCACACCAGCAGCTGTTCCCCGACGAGCAACCACTCCTGGATCAAGTGCCTGATGGGGAGCCTTTTGTCCTTCGGGGTCGTTTTGGGAGTGCAACAGTTTTTCCTAGAGACTCCTGCCGGCTCTACGCTCTGCGACCGATTCGCTGCCTGGACGATGAGCGCTACAGAGAAAAACCGCCTCCTTCAGCGCATTTGTGAAGTGCTCGCGGACCCGTTGAAATGCGACGTCTCCACTATGCTCGAGGAGGCCGTCGGCTCCCTGGCCAGTGATGAGAAACGTTCCATCAAGATCGCCGACGTCAGAACACCTTTGGAGAAGTATCAGGAACAACTCCAAGTTCTCGGTGTTCAGTTGGCGACCGCCCAGGGGGCGCAAAGGAGAGCCATAGCCAATGCCATGTCCTCCCTCGAGCGCCTCACTGCTCAATTCAAAGCCCAGAAATTGATCGATTTTCTCAGCAGTGCATCGTGGCTTCCGGGCTATGCTTTCCCGCAGGACATAGTGAAACTGGTTGTGCGCCATGTGGAGCTGACCGAACGCATGCGACTCGAGCGCGATCGCGAAATTGGGATCGCTGAATACGCTCCAGGTTCTGAAATCGTGGCCGACGGCTATCTGCTCCGTTCGGGTGCGATCTGGTTTAACTCTCGTGAACCCGAAGTCCGTTGGTATAGCCGTTGCCCAAATTGTCGCAAGATATCCATCTGCCTGGAGTCGCAAACCCTTCCCCCAACCTGCGACAGGTGCGGCACCACGATTACCGGCCGCAACATCCCCAAGCGCTATCTCAAGCCCGACGCCTTCAGCACAAACGCAAGCGATCCTCCCGAAGAGCCTGGCATGTACCGTCGCCGGCCCCCTCGCAACTCTGAGGTCTTTCTTCTCGAAGGTGCCAACCTAGACGATTTCAAGGAACACTCCATCCCCGGCGTTACGTATGGCGTGAAGCCCGGCGGTCGAATGTTCCGGGCCAACAGCGGCTACGATTTCTCTGGCTTTCGGGTCTGCAGAAAATGTGGTCGCTGGTTCGAATCCCAATCTGGCGGAAAAGCCCACGAGACTCCGTGGGGCGGTAATTGCATGGGCCAACTCATCACCCTCCATCTGGCTCACGAGCTCGTCACTGACGTGCTTCAACTTCGCTTCAACCGTTGTACCCCGCCAGCGCCCCAACTTCAGGACCGTGCATTTTGGCTTTCCTTCGAAGCTAGTTTTCTTCACGGGTGCACAGACGCTCTAGGCATCGAGCCCAACGACCTCGGCGGCACCTACAACGGTTGGACCGATGGAAGTTGGGTTGGTGAACTCGTCATCTACGACCGAGTCCCCGGTGGCGCCGGGCATATCAGCCGGATGGTCGACAACCTCGACCAGGTGCTCCGGGCGTCTCTCGCCCGAGTTCGGGACTGCAAGTGTGGCGACATCGCCTCGAGTTGCTATGCTTGTTTGCGCACCTATTCCAACCAGTTCCATTGGGGAGAGCTACAGAGGAAGCCCGTTATTGACTGGCTCTCCGCCATTCTGGGTAATCGCTGAGTTATGGCCAAGATGTTCCCCAGCAAGATACTAGCCGGCACGCAGAGCAACGCAGAACGAAAGGTCTATTTCGCGCTTCAGGACAACCGGTCCGACTCCTTCACCGTGTTTCACAGCGTCCCGCTCCTGGTTCGCAGCTCGAAGACCAACGCGCTGGTGCCGAAAGAAATTGATTTTCTTGTGTGTCACCCTTCTCACGGTCTTCTGGTAATTGAGGTCAAAGGTGGCGGAATTGGCTGTGACGACGTTCGAGGAATGTGGACCAGTAAGTCGAGTGAAGGTGTGGTACATGAAATCAAGAATCCCTACGGACAAGCGAAGGGCGCTCTTTTCGCCCTCCGGGACGAATTGCAAGAGTGTGGCATCGGCAAAAAGAACTGCTTTCCAATCGCCCATGCCGTTTGGTTTCCAGATGTTGACCTGGGAAATATTTCACTGGGCCACTCAGTCAATTATCCCGACATCACTTTCGACAACAAGACCCTGGCAGCGCCCAACGATTCAGTCCTCCACGTCTTGCAAAACTGCCAGATTTGGACTGCGCCCAAGCCACCCGGACACGAAGCACTCCAAGCCCTCGTGAATTACCTTGCCCCGAAGTGGCAAATTTCCTTGCAACTCGGAACGATGTTACGTGAGGAGGAGCAGGTGCTGTTGGAGGCCACAAAATCACAATACAAGGTTCTCTCCATGCTCGGTCGTAAGAGGCGTGCACTGATCTGCGGCCCTGCGGGCTCCGGCAAGACCTTCCTCGCCCTGGAAAAAGCCTGCACTCTCGCCGAGGCCGGCAACGATGTTCTCCTGCTCTGTTTCAACCAGCGGCTTGCCGAATGGCTCCGGACGCAGTGCGTTCAAAAGGAAAGCATTTCGATCCATCACTATCACGGTCTGTGCAGCCATTTCTGCCAGATCGCAGGTCTTCCACTTCCGACCCCGGACCCGTTGTCGGATCCGAAAACATTTTTCGCAGCCACGCTACCCGAAGCACTCCTCGACGCCATTTCTGCCACCGACCGCAGGTTTGATGCTGTGATCGTTGACGAAGGCCAAGACTTTGAATCTCTCTGGTGGATCAGCATCCAGGAACTTCTCAAAGACGGGACGCAGGGGCCGCTTTACATTTTCTACGACGACAATCAACACATCTACTCCACGCACCTTGAATTTCCGATTACGGACGACCCGTTCCTGCTGTCTGAAAACTGCCGCAACACCCAGCGGATTCATGCTGAAGTCATGACATTTTATCGCGGTAACCCTGACACAACTTGTCTTGGGCCTGATGGGCGCACGCCTCAAACCATTTGGGTGTCTGGAGACGACACGAGGAAAGATCGGTCGTCTCTGATCTTGTCAGCCGACTCGTCGAAAAGGAAAACGTTCCGAACAATCAAATCATGATCCTGACGCCTAGAGCTCAAGGCAAATCCAAATGGCGAGAGGGTGATCGGTTTGCTGGATTTCCTCTGACTTGGAAGACATCTGGAACTGATTCAACCATTGGCTGTGCGACGATCCACTCGTTCAAAGGGCTCGAATGCTCTGTCGTCATTCTCTCCGAAATGTTCGAACCCGACCGAGACAGCGTCAGACAACTCGAATACGTCGGCTGCTCGCGAGCTCGATCACACCTCATCATCGTTCGCCGAGCCCAACCATGATCCCGCGAGGTAATCGAACAATGTCTGCACCGGCAGGCGTGTGCCATGAAAGACCCATGCACCTCCAAGGATACCGCGAATTGACAGTACGACACTTCAGGCAGCAATCTGGATCCCGGGTACTTCAACAATTTCTCTTTTCCCGTGAATCATAGAGTCGACCCCACGAAAACCATGCTCGCGTTTCCGATCCGGCAGGCTACGCTTTGGCCAATGGCAAGGACCGTTACGTTATGCTGACGAAATACATCGAGAACGCGATGCGTCTGGCTCACTACGAGCTGATGGAGAACGGGCGCTTTTTCGGCTCCATCCCCAAGTGCAAAGGTGCTTGGGCCGAGGGGGCAACATTGGAGGAATGTCGCGAAGCACTTCGTGGTGTGCTGGAGGACTGGGTGCTGCTTGGCCTGCAACTTGGCCACCGGCTCCCAGTGATCACGGACATCAACCTGAACCACGGCAACCGCAAATCGGCACTTCATGCCCAAGCCCATTAAGCACCGCGAGATGCTTCGCCGACTCCGTGCCTTGGGTTGGACCGGCCCTTGCCAGCGAGGCCAGCACCCGTTCTTGGTGAAGGGCGACCGTCGGCTCACCATTCCAAATCCCCATCACGGCGACATTGATTGGTCCCTCATGAAGCGCATCCTGGAACAAGCACGAGTCTCGACGCGGGACTGGGATAATCTCTGATCTCGGTATCACGTCTCCCGCAGCGCGGCGACAAGGGACAGCCGGCGCAGCGCGTCGCGGGTGAAGATGTCTTTGAACTCCAGCGGTTCAGCAGCCCGTGCCTTGGCCAGCAGGGTCAGAAATTGCTTCCGCTCCGGTGTGGAAAAGCCCAGCACCTGCGGCACCAGGGTTTCCTGTTCTTCGCCGCGCCAGCCCACGATACCCGCCTCTCAGGGGCTTTACTCCAATCCCTCCCGATCCGCTGTCTTCACGTAATCCCGATGCCGCCGCCTTTGCTCCGCGTTCAATTGGATCCATTGTTGCATTGTGAGCCATGTCCATGTTCGTTTCGGCGCAGCGGCCGGGTATTCGTGGCAGATGGAAGCGAGCAAGTTCCTTGGCCCGCAAGCGGTCAGGAGAATTTCAACCGGTCCTCGACCTCGCGAAGGCTGCGGGTCATGGTGAGACTTTTGCCACCCTCGAGTACCACCGCGTGTTCACCGTTGAACAAAGGCTGCAACTCTTTCACCCGTGCCAGATTGATCACTGTGGATCGGCTTATCCGCAAAAAATGCGCCGGGTCCAGCTTGGATTCCATGGATGTCAGAGTCTCGCGAATCACGTGCGATTCCTTGCCAAGATGAACCACCAGATAGTTGCCGGCGGCTTCGATCCAATCGATTTGATCCACTTTGAGAAACACCGTGCGTTCGTCCACTTTTACAGGAACACGGGTGAGATAGTTCGTGTTTGCCCTACGTTCGGCGAGCATTTCGAGAATGCGTGAAGTGATCCCCTTCTCCTGCTGCCGACCGATGGCTTCCCGAGCGCGTTGGAGCGTCTCGCGGAATCTGGCTTGTTTGAATGGCTTGAGCAAATAGTCCAGCGCGTGGACCTCAAAAGCTTTGAGAGCATGCTGATCAAAAGCCGTCACAAAAATGACTTCTGGCAGGGGAGGCTGAAGGCGTTCAAGCAGTTCAAACCCGGTCATCTCAGGCATCTGAATATCGAGAAAAACCAGATCGGGCCGCCGACGGCAGAACGCAGCCAGGGCCTCCACCCCGCTCGCGCACTCATCCTGGACGACGAAACCGGGCTCTTTCTCCAGGAGCGTGCGGATCCGCTCCCGGGCGAGAGGTTCATCATCCACGATGGCCACTTGGATCAACTCAACTGGGGGTGGAAGGGGCATGGGCGTGTTTGAGGGGGAGTTCAACGTGAACAATCGTGCCGCCCGCGGAGGGGCAATGGATGGAGACGGAAGCGTCGGCACCGTGGAGCTCGGACAATCGGGCCCGCGTGTTGGCGAGACCGACGCCCTCGCGCGGAACGGATGATGGGAGAGCTTGAAAACCGACGCCGTTGTCCCGAACTCGCAATTGGAGGCGTCCCTGCTCGATCGCGGCCTCGATCCGAACCACCCCCTGTCCAAGACGCGGTTCGATGCCGTGGCGTACCGCATTCTCGGCGAGAGGCTGGAGCATCATTGTGGGAACCAACACATCCAGCGCGGCGTCGTGGATGTCCTTCTCAACCTTGAGCCGATCTCCCAGCCTCATTTGTTCAATCTCAAGATACCGATCCAGAATCTGCAGCTCGCGGCGCAGGGGTATTTCCTGATCGCTGGTTTCCAGGGTTGCGCGCAGGAGGTCGCTCAGGCTGGCGATCATGTCGTCGGCGGTATGAGGGCTGGTGTGGACGAGCGAAGAAATGGCGTTGAGGGCGTTGAAAAGAAAGTGAGGTTGCAGTTGAAGGCGCAACGCCTGGAGTTTTGCATGAGCCAGATGAGCCGCCAGTTCGTGGGTCTTGCGCTCCCGTTCCTGCGACCGCCGATACTGCGTCAAGGCATTTGCCATGCTGACGATCACAAAATAAACCGGGAAGTTAAACCTCGCACGCAGGACAATCTGGCCCCGCGAGAACGGCCCCCTCCCCATACCAGGCCGACCAGGCGGGAGGCGATCGTCAGGGCGCGGCCCAAACCGGGGTCCACCGGGCCCGTGAAAATCAGGCGGACGGTCGCGACGAAACGGGGGAGGTTCGTCTGGCGATCTTCTTTGCAGAAACGGAGGCCGACCTGCCATCTCATCGTCCTCCGCCGAAAGACCAGGGACGAGGTTCAGCCAGTTGAAGATCAGTCCGGAAATGAAAACACTGACAAAAGCACCCGCCAAATAAACAGGCAGAGCCAAGTGCAGATTGCCCCGCTCCACCGGCAGGCGATTGGCCAGCCGGAATACCAGTGGTGAAAGTATGACCCAAGGAAGCCATTCCCGGAGATTGATACGCAAAGCGCGCTCCCACGGAAACGAGGCCGCAGCGACGAGTTGCGCCGAAAAACCCAGGATCACCAGCGCCCAGACAAGCAGGATCAGAGAGGCGGTGCCCATTTGACGCGGCCATGAAGTGGTTGAGCTCATCAGGTGCATCTATTCAGACAGGAATGACGGAGGGGAACAAGAAGGGAAAAGATGAAGAACGGCTCGATCGCCGTCCTTCATATGATTGACCCACTTCGGGCCTTCAATCCCCCTCTGCGCCGAGCAGCGACTAGCGGCGGCCACTCCGACGACCCTGTGGCCCACCGACCGGAGGCACAGCGCCCCCCCTCGAAGGATGACCTTCAGGCGGCGTCAACTTGCCAGACTCGATGTCGGCATGCACTGCGGCGCGTTCGGTTTCATCCAGCTTGCCATCCTTATTCACGTCATACTTCTCGAGAATCTCAGGAGGAGGATTGTGAGCACCCCGGCCTGGGCCCCCAGCCGGACGAGCCAGCTTGCCCGACTCCCTGTCGGCATGCACGGCAGCGCGTTCGGTTTCGTCCAGCTTACCATCCTTGTTCACGTCATACTTCTCGAGGATCTCGGGAGGGGGATTGTGGGCGCCAGGGCCTTTATCATGATGGGGCATGTCTGGCGCTTGAAGCTTTCCAGAGGCGATGTCAGCCTGAATCTGGGCGCGTTCAGAGGCGTCCAGTCGTCCGTTCTTGTTCGCATCGTAAGTATCCAGAAGAGCCTGACGGATCGCGGAATCAGGAGCGTGGTCAAGATCGGCTGGAGCGGGTGGTTGGACGGGGCCATTGGCCGGGCGTTGAGGGCGCCCTTGAGGACGGCCTTGAGCCCACGATGAAGTGTCGATCTGCACCGCGCAGGCGGTGAGAAGGGCGAGAGCGAGGGTGGTTTTCATAACGTTTTGAGTTCTGATTGTGGTCTGCTTTTGTGGTCGATTGTTTGCTGACTGTTTCTGCTTCTTTGACCTCTTCGCCATTGTTTGACGTTCGGTCCATCTGGGATCAATTTACAACGATTTTTCAAGATTGCTTCGGCTTTGGGATCAATCGATGGAATGATGGGATGAAGTTCGGAAACTGCGGGATGGAGCCGGGCAAGATCGTTGAAATATGGGTTGTTCAGGTCTTTTATTCAGGATTGCGGTTGACCAAGCGAGGGCAGGCATGAAATGACAGACGGATGGGCGCGGATGTTGTGTTGCAAGCGGAAGGACTTTCTAAAACCTACTTGAGCGGGGGCGCTCCCTTGACGGTGCTCAAGGGGGTGAGCTTCGCGGTCATGGCCCGCGAGTCGTGCGCGATTGTCGGTCCTTCCGGCAGCGGGAAGAGCACTTTGCTGGCGTTGTGCGCCGGACTCGATCAGCCATCCTCGGGCTCTGTCACGCTGGCCGGCGAGCGGTTGGAGACGCTCTCCGAAGACGGACGAGCTCGTGTCCGAAACAGGGCGGTCGGTTTTGTGTTCCAGAATTTCCAACTCATTCCTTCGTTGACGGCCCTCGAGAATGTGATGATGCCGATGGAGCTCCGAGGCGAAAAAAAGGTTGAAAGAGCCGCCGGTGAGCTCCTGGACCGAGTGGGGCTCGCCGCCCGCCTGGACCACTACCCAGCCCAATTGAGCGGCGGTGAACAACAACGCGTGGCCATTGCCCGCGCGTTCATCAATCGGCCCCAGATTCTCTTTGCCGATGAGCCCACAGGTAATCTGGACCTCGAAAACAGCGAGCGCGTCGTGGAGCTGTTGTTCGGGCTGAACGCGGACCTGGGCACCGCTCTGGTGCTGGTGACGCATGAGTTGGACCTGGCGGCTCGGACAGGACGGATGCTGCGTTTAAAGGGTGGTGAACTGGTGAACTGAATCAACCCCGATGCGCCCCTCGACAAAAAGAATGAGCATCGCAGGCTGGATGCGGGAGCTGGGGCCAGCCCTCATCGACGGTTGGACTTGGCGGATGGCGCTGCGCGACACGCGCGGGGCTCGAAGTCGGCTGCTCGTGTACTCGCTCTCGATCGTTGTGGGAGTCGCCGCGCTCGTGGCGATTGCATCCTTCGGACGCGACGTGGAGGAAGGCATCGAACAACAATCCAAAGGGCTGTTGGGTGCTGACTTGGTCATTGGTTCCCGACAACCCTTTCCAAAGGAAGCCGAATTGTTGTTCAAGGAACTGGGAGGCGAACAGAGCCGCGAGACAAGTTTCTCGACCATGATTTACTTTCCAGCCGGGGGCGGAAGCCGGTTGCTGCAAGTGCGCGCATTGTCCGGAGGGTTTCCCTACTACGGCGACATGGAGACCTTCCCGGATCAAGCGCGATCGGAGTTTCGGCGCGGCGAGGGCGTGTTGGTGGAAGAAAGTGTTCTGGCACAATTTGGTGCCACACGGGGGGACAAAGCACGATTCGGGGAATGGACAGCCCCCATCGCCGGGGCGTTGCGTAAGGTGCCCGGGGAGACCATGGCATTCGCGACCATGATCCCGCGGGCCTATATCAGCATGGAGGGCCTTTCCCAAACGGGCCTGCTGAAGGCGGGAAGCTTGGTGCGCTATCGGGTCTACTTCAAATTTCCGCCTTCTGTGGAACTTCAGACCCTGGTAAAGGGTTTTAAACCCCGGCTGGATGCACTCAAGCTGGCGCATCAAACCGCCCAGGATCGAAAGGAGGATCTGGGGCGCTCGATGGCCAATCTCCAGCGTTTCCTCAGCCTTTCTGGTTTTGTCGCGCTGCTTCTTGGCTCCGTGGGCATGGCCAGCTCCATTCATCTCCACGTGAAGGAAAGGTTGGGCCCGGTCGCCGTAATGCGGTGCGTCGGCGCCCGCGTGGCGCAGACCCTGGCTGTGTACCTCGTTCAGGCCTTTGGGATCGGGCTTGTCGGCGCGCTGCTGGGCGCGTTGTTGGGTGTTCTGGCCCAGCAGGCACTGCCTCGAATTGCCGCCGATTTCCTGCCGTTGCAAGTCAGTCCGTCGCTGCACGGAGGGGTCGTCTTTCGGTCTCTGATCGTCAGCGTGGGAACCGCCCTTTTGTTCGCACTTATGCCCCTGTTGCGCATTCGGTTTGTCTCCCCTTGCGAGATCATCCGACTGCCCTTCGATTCCTCCGCGGCACGAGCCACGGATCCCGTGGCCCTGCTTCTGAAGTGTTTGGTTGGGATCGTCGTTACGGCGTATATCGTGAGGCATAGCGAGAAATGGACTCATGGAATTGCGATTGCCGGAGGCTTGGCGAGCACCGTGCTCCTGCTCGCGGCGGCAGGGATCGGCTTGGGCAAGGCTGCCCGGTCATACATTCCCAAGAACGCGCCGTTCATCTGGCGTCAAGGTCTGGCAAACCTTTATCGCCCTAACAATCGCACCGTCCTCACGGTGGTCGCCCTCGGCTTCGGGACCTTCCTGGTGTTAACCCTTTCCATGGTTCATTCCAATCTGCTGAGGGAGTTCGTGACGGATTCGAACGGCACACGCCCCAACATGGTGCTGTTCGATATTCAGCCCGATCAACGCGCCGAAGTGATCGATGTGCTCAAGCGCGCAGGCGCCCCTATCCTGGACGTCGCACCTGTGGTTGTCATGCGGCTGGCATCCGTGAAAGGTGTCCCCGTGGACAAGCTCCTTGCCGACAAATCCAAAACCATCCCAAACTGGGTCTTGAGACGCGAATTTCGTTCCACCTACCGGGACCATCTCGTGGACTCCGAAAAGCTGGTGGCGGGCCGCTGGGTTCCTTCGGTCGGTCCCAATCCACGCGGGGAACCGGTGCCGATCTCGATGGAAGAAGGGATTGCTAAGGACCTCAAAGTCACGTTGGGAGATGAGGTTGTGTTCGATGTGCAAGGGGTCAAAATCCGGACCCAGGTCGCGAGCCTACGAAATGTGGACTGGCGCCGGGTGCAGGCGAATTTCTTTGTGTTATTCCCGCAAGGAGTGCTGGAAGAGGCTCCTCTGTGGTTCATCGTCGCCACGCGGACGGGAGACGCTCTGGAGTCGGCTCGTGTTCAGCAGGCCGTTGTCCAGGATTTCCCCACGGTCTCGGTGCTTGATCTGACGCTGGTGATGAGGACCGTGGACGACGTTGTGGGAAAGATCGCCTTCGCGGTGCGGTTTATGGCGCTCTTCACAATTGCCACGGGCTTGCTCGTGCTGGCCGGAGCGGTCTGGAGCGGGCGAACACAGCGGATCTCGGAGTGCGTCTTGCTTCGAACGCTGGGGGCCTCCCGTTATCAAGTGCTCGGCATCCTCTTCACGGAGTACTTTTTTCTGGGCGCGTTAGGCGCGGCGACAGGAGGCACCCTGGCGGTGGCCGCAAGCTGGGCTCTCGCCACTTTTGTGTTCAAGATGGCTTTCTCATTCGCTCTGCTCCCCGTGCTGGCCGGATGCGCCGCCGTGTGCGTGATCACAGTCGCTTCAGGGCTTCTCGCCAGCTTGGGTCTCACACGTCACCCACCTCTGATGGTCTTGCGAACTTCCTAGCCGTGCTTCGTTCAGCAGCGCTCGAATTTGGACATTAGGGACGGCCGGATCCAGAGGAAAAAGCTGATTCAAAAGCAATTGACCATACTTAATAGTCAGATAGAGTTCCAACATGGTCATATCTGAAATCAGTGTCACGGATCTCAAAGCCCGATGCACGAGCATTGTGCGGGAGGTCTACTCTGGCCGCCAACCTGTCCTGATCACCAAGCGCGGGAAGGTGGTCGCGGTCATCACACCTCCCGGCGAGGAGAAGGGCCTGGACCCCGGCTCATGGATCGGCAGCCTGCGTGGAAGCGTCGCTTATTTGAAAGACTGGGACGAACCGCTGGGGGAGGCTGAATGGGAAGCCACGCAATGAAGTTTCTCTTGGATACTAACGCCTGGATTTGGTTCGTGGATTCGCCTGAGAAACTGCCCAAAAAGGTGCGGGAGATTGGCCGTGATGGGGCAAATTACCCACTGGGCCTGTCCGCGATCAGTGTTTGGGAATTGGCGCGGAAGGTATCGTTGGGCAAGCTGAAGTTGTCCGAGCCACTCAGCCAGTGGGTGAACCGGGCGGCCAGCCTGCCGTTTATTGAGATTGTGCCGCTGACGCCCGAGATCGCGATTGAGTCCAATCAGTTGCCAGGTGATTTCCACAAGGATCCAGCGGACCAGATTATCACGGCAACCACCCGGCTGCGGCGTGTCACTCTCCTCACTGCGGACCAACGATTATTGAATTATCCGCATGTGAAAACGCTCTGGAAATAATTGGCGGTGACTTGGAAGATCTACGCTTCGGCGACGCGATAAACTTTCACGCGCCCGTATTCCGGATAGGCGCCGTCCTTTTTGCGCTCCTGACCCGACGCTCCGGCGAGGATCAGATGGCCGCCTGCCTTGTCAAAACTCGCCCGCGTCACACGAATTTTGGAATCCAACGAATGCAACAAACTGCCGTTCTCCAGAGAAAATATGGCCGTGTTCCATTTTCCCTGCGCCATGCGGCCCGCCATCACGAACCACGGCTTCGACGGATGCAAGGCGAGCGATTCCATCAAACCATTGCCTTGATCTGTCTCCTGGATTTCGGCGGATTTCTTCACCGGCGTTTCTCTCCACAGGAATCGTTGCCAGGTCTGTTTTCCGTTCCCGGCCATGGGATCGTTCATCGGCCCCATGCCCGCAGCCAGGATGCTGTTTGAATCAGGAGCAAAAACCAAAGAGAAGATGCCGCCGATGTAATGATGGCTTTTGATAACTCCCCAGGAAGTAAACGAGGGCGTGTTCCAAGTGGAAACCTGCTGGCCGTCGAGGAGATCCCAGACGCGCACCTCACCCATCATGTTCCCGGCAGCGATGAATCGTCCCTCGGGCGAAAACGCGACCGACAATACCGGCGGCGTGTGGTCGAACGAGAACAAACACGCGCCATCCTTCGTGTCATAAACCCTTACGGAAGGCTCCTGCTGAGGCCCGGGTTCGTACTGCGTGCCCCCGCACAAATACTGACCTGTGACGGAGGCCACCTTCGTCCCATCATTAGAGCGAGCCAACTGCCAGGACCAAAACCGATGCGCCGCAACCGTGCGCATCACCTGCCGCGTCCGCAGATCGAGCCAGCGCAAAGCCCCGTCGTAGCCCGATGAAACCAGAGTGTTCCCGTCAGGGAGACAAACGACCCCAGAGGCATAGCTCTCATGCGCATAGAGCTTCTGTGCCTTGCCATCTTTGATATCCAATTCGTAGATTCCGTCGTGGCAGGCGGCGAACCCGCGCTCCCCGCCCGGATGAAGCTCAAATCCCAACACCGCAGTCGGCAATTTGAATTCGTGGAGTGGTAAGGTTTTCATGAGGCCCGAGGGGAGGTCAGTCATCAGTCATCAGTCATCAGTAGTCTGTAGTCTGGGGTCAGGCGAGGACCTCACGGATGGGTTCGGATTGGCTCTCCACACGGTGGAACGTTGGAAATCCGGGAAGGTCGTATGCCGTGTAGGGGTCGATGCCGAGCGCGGTGAAAAGGGTTGCAAACAAGTTCTGTTCATTGAACGGCTTCTCGATGACGTCCACTCCATCCTCATCCGTGGCTCCGACCACAACACCGCGCTTGATGCCGCACCCTGCCAACGCCAAGCTCCAGGCATTAGGATAGTGATCCCGCCCACGGCTCGCGTTCAACCAGGGCGTCCTCCCAAACTCTCCCATCACGACCACGAGTGTGTTGTCCAACATGCCCCGCTCTTCGAGATCCGTCACAAGATGGTAGATGATTCTGTCCACATCCGGGACCAGCATCTGATAGATCTCATGATGAAACACGTGGCAATCCCAGGGCATGCCGTTGGCGACCATCACAAACGGTGCCCCGTTCTCAACCAGATGCCGTGCCAGCAACGTGTGGATGCCAAAAGTTCCGGGGCCGTATTTCTCCTTGTCCTTCGCGGGCAACTTCTCGAGATCGAACAAAGGGGCGCAGCTCATCAGCCCCTTGACCCTCGCAAAGACAGCGTTTTGCGATGAAGCCGCTTCGCTCCTCCGGTCGTTCTCGAATTTCTTTGTGAAAAACTTTCTTAACGCCTCACGTTCTTCATGATCCGCCTCGGACAATCCCGGCACACGGGCCACGTCCTGAATCTTGTAATCGCCGCCCACCCGCACGGGCCCATAGGCCGCCCCAAGCCATCCAGCCCAATTCCCCGCCTTGAACGTTTTGAATTCATTGCCTTCAGGACACGGGTCCAGCAAGATGAAGTTCGGGATGGGGTTTTCCAGATGTCCTAGTTGTTGAGCGAGGACGGCCCCCAGTGTGGGGCGGATGAAGGGAGGCCGTGGAGCATGGCCCCTCGTGAGAAGGTCGATGGCCTGAAAATGCTCGTTCTGACTCGTCTTCATGGAGCGTACGACCGCAAGCTTGTCGAGGATCCCGGCGCACCGCGGCATCAACTCGCTCACATGAACTCCTGGGATCTTGGTTTTGATGCTTCGAAACGGCCCGCCCGTGGGTCGCCCGGGTTTGGGATCCCACGTTTCGAACTGGCTCGGAGCTCCACAGAGCCACAAAAGAATGCAGCGTTTACCGTTCTTCTTCGCTTGCTCCGCAAAAGCAGGGAACGAAAAGAGGCCGTTCCAGCTCATCAACGATATCGCCCCCGTCCTTGCAAGACCCTGCAAAAACAACCGCCGGTGGAGCACGTGGTCGGGTTCGACACAGCCGGCGCGAAAGGTTTCTTGTCCTGGCATCATGAGGCTGCGGATCAGTGGTTCGTCTGGAACTCCGCCCCAGCAACCAGCGCCCACACAAGTTGCTTCACTCCCGACGCGGGTCGTTCCTTGAGGACTTTCAGAAAGGCGACTCCTTTTTCCATCTCAAGAGGGTCCGGAGCCCGGCCTAGCACGGAGATGAATGCCGCTTGAACCCGATCCTCCTCGCGCTTCATCTCCACCATCCTGCCGGTCAGATTTGCCGAATCAGGTTCCAGAAGGCGCTCGATCAAGGAATTGTTCGTGAGGAACAAAGCCTGCTGCAGCGTCGCGTTGTTCTCCACCGCGAACAGATCGGGAAATCGTTCAACGAAAACCTGTTTCGCGCGTTTCCAATCAAACCCGCTCCCTTGGCCCACACGCAGATCGGAAGGGGTCAGCCCGCTTGCCACCGCCATCGAACGGGCCAGCACTTCCCCAGACAGCGGCTTCTCCAAGGCACGGCTGAATGACTCAGGCACCGACGGCGGCCCTCCGCGCGGCGGCATTCCCGCGTCCAGTTGATACGCCCGGCTGAGAAGGAGGTTCTTGAACAGACGCCGCATGTCATACCCGCTCCTCTCAAAATCGCGTCCGAGCCATTGCAGCAAGTCCGGGTGACTTGGCGGATGTTTCGAGTCCATCTGGTCCACCGGATGAACCAATCCGCGCCCCATGAACAGGGCCCATGCCCGATTGACAAACGCCAGCGCGAGTTTCGGATTGTCCTCGATCACCGCTCCGGCAAGCGCATCACGCCGGGAAAATTTGGGGACCGTGACCTTGGCCGCGCGCTCGCCTTTAGCTGCGGGAGGAACGAGATACTTCTCCACAGAATCTTCCTCCTTCACCCCGTCGGCGGGCCTGGGTTCATCCACGGTTTTGCCGTTCAAAAAGGAGAGCAGCGCCGGCTGGGATTCCTTTTTCAAGTTCGCAAAATTAACAAAACCACCCACGGCGGACTCCGACACCGCAGGGCCCTCTGTCGTGTCCTGGTTCTTGCTGCGATTGAACGCCGCCACCAGCCCCCAATAATGGCGCTGCTCGATTTCCTTCGCCAGCGGATGGTTGTGGCATTGGGCGCAGTTGACCTGCATGCCGAACGCGATGGGGGCAGCGGCCTCCGCCATCGCCTGATGGTTGTTGTTCCGTTCGTAGAGGAACCACGACGCGCCTCGGGATTCCTCACGCTCTGGTCTGGCCACAAGAAGCTCTCGCACAACCACATTCCAAGGTCGGTTTTCCGCAAAGGACGTTCTGAGGAAGGCGTGCCAATGGTTGGATTCTCTCTTCTCCACCACGCCCTCCGCAGCACGCCCCATCAGCACGACGTCGAAGATCTCTCGCATGTGGTCCGCAAACTCCTCGCCGGCGAGCAGGCGGTCGACCAATCGCTCCCGCCTGTTTCGAGCTCGATCTTGAAGAAAGGCCTCCCGCTCCGAGACTGTGGGAATCCTCCCCGCCAAATCGAGATGAACCCGACGGACGAAAGTTTCATCAGAGCAAGGCGCCGCCGGTTTCACTTGGCGCTCCCGCCAGCCCAGCTCAACGAAACGGTCGATCACTTTCGTCCCAGGCATGCTTTGCGGAGGGGTCCAAACCCGGGCCCTAGCTTCAGTCCCACCTGCGATGCCGTGGCTATCCCGCTTGGCAACATCCGCTGGCGAGGCGTTGGACGACGCCGACAAGACAGGCAACCGCTCGATCCATTGTTTGAGGAAGCCTCTCTGGACTTCGCTCAACTGTTTGTTTTTCCCCGGAGGCATGTGGGGGTCGGCGCCTGCCAACGTCGCTTGATAAAGCCTGCTAAGTTCCGGTTTTCCGGGAACCATGGCCGGACCGTGTTCCCCTCCCTTGAGCATCCCGTTGAAAGAGCTCAGATCCAGGCCGCTCTTTTGTTTCAAAGGACCATGGCATCCAAGGCACTCGGCGTTCAGGAGTGGCTCGACATGCGAAGACCATAGCTGGTCCGCGGAGCCGCCCTCTTTGCCAGGAGAGGCGGCGTCGGCCCGCTCAAATGTGAACCCGCCGCCGCCGACAACCATCATGGCGGCAATACCCCCTGAAATCGCGTTGACTGGGCCGGAAAGCCTGGCTTGGAACCATTGGAATAAGCGCTGCATGCAACACAAAAGCTCTGAACGTTCTGAATCGGCTCACATTTCTTCAAGCAAACTAGCACCTGAAAAAACACAATTCAACCACCGATCGACACCGACGGACACAGACACGGACACGAAAAGTTTGCACGAAACCACCGGTGAGCGCACCTCCGAATGAGGAGGTACCAACCAGTACGTGGGGCGGACCTCCAGGTCTGCCGGTTCCTGGAGCCTCTGGCTCCCAGGACATCCTCCAATCCGCACGTGTTGGTATGAATTGCTAACTTATACTAGTTCACCGGCAGGTTTGCCGGTGAACTTGACGGTTTAAGTTTTCCTGTTACAAGTGTTTCAAATGCACGCCGAAAGATTTCCTTTCAAACTGGGCTTCAGGGACGGTCCAACTGGAACTCATTCCAGCCGAACCATCATGCTGGAGGAGCTTTCTTTGTTGCTGGACAGTCTTCCCCTGGTCACAGGTCGGTCCGACTATTTGTCCGCCATCATCGAAGAAAATGCCCTCGGCAAGCAGACGGGGGCGAACCGGAAGATCACAGCTCAACACCTAACCGAACTTTACGCCCTCGAACCGACGGTGCCCTTGTTTCGGGTCTTGCGCCGGTTCTGGCAGGATGACGTGCCGGGGCGTCCCGTGCTGGCTCTGCTGTGCTCCCTCGCCCGCGACCCCCTTCTGCGGGCCACCGCCGAACCAATTCTCGCCATGACCTCTGGTGAGGAACTTTCCCGCCAGAAAATCACCGACGCCATCCGCGCTGCTGTTGGCACCCGGCTGAATGACGCGACACTCGACAAGGTGGTGCGCAACGTTTCGTCCTCGTGGACGCAGAGCGGCCATCTCCGAGGCCGTGCGCGCAAATTCCGGCAGTTGATCCGCCCCACTCCTTTGGCGACAGCCTATGCGCTGATGCTTGGCTATTTGGAAGGACTGCGAGGTGGCCGATTGTTTGAAACGAACTGGACTCGCGTGCTGGATTCGTCTCCGGGGGAATTGCGGAACATCGCGGCCGAGGCGAAACGGGTGAGCGGACTGGACTTGAGAGCGGCGGGAGACGTGATCGAAATCGGCTTCACCACGGTCTTAACCCCGCAAGAAATAAAGGATTCGCGTGTCACGCATTGACGATTTGGCAGAGCAATACGAACGGCATATTTCCGCTCCTTGGCAGCGCAATCTGGCCGGAGCGCAACGCATCATCTTTGTGGTGTATCCGAAAGAGGATGAGCGGCGGCTGCTCGTGAAACTGAAAGAGTTCGAACACCGGACGAAAGCTGCCGGGCACGGCTGGCGTGAAGTGGATTTGACGGATACGTTCCCCGTGTGGATGGCCGCTGAGGAATATCGCGAGGAATACTTCCGCCATCCTGAAGACCTCGCGTTGAAATTCGATAGCGAGTTTGCCGATGCGTGCGCCGCCCGCCTCCGTGAAGAACTCATCGCTGGCGATGACAGCGACGACAACGTGCTGGCTGTGCATGGTGTGGCGGGTCTCTACGGATTCACGCGGCTTCATTTCGTTTTGCAAACAATCGAAAGCCATATCCGTGGTCGCCTTGTGGTGTTTTTTCCGGGAGCGTATGACCAGAACGCTTACCGGTTGTTGGATGCCCGTGACGGTTGGAACTATCTCGCAACACCGATCACAGGCTTGGCGAGCAAGTAAGGAAATACCATGAAGAACCGCGAAATATTTCTGCGTGATCCGGCGACCGCCAAGCTCATGAACAATGGGCAGGCGCGAATCAATGATGGCATGACGCCGCAAGAGTGGACCACGTTGCGCGAGGAACTTTCCAACTTCGTGTGCGAGGGCCAATACGCGGACGGCATGCTGCGCATCCTCGAAGCGTTCTTGGGCCGCGTGGGAGGCACAGACCAAAGCGGCGCGTGGGTCAGCGGTTTCTACGGAAGCGGCAAATCGCACCTGCTAAAGATGATTGGCCACCTGTGGGTCAACACCGAGTTCCCGGACGGGGCGACGGCGCGTAGCATCGTGCCTCGTTTGCCGGAGGAGATCGAAGCCGCTCTGAAGGAGTTGGACACGACCGGTCGTCGCGCCGGTGGCCTTCGTGCCGCGTTCGGAGCGCTGCCGTCGGGAAGCGCGGAAAGCACCCGACTTACCATTCTTGGAATCATTCTCCGCTCCTGCGGGTTGCCCGAGAAATACAGTCTCGCGAAGTTCTGCCTGTATCTGAAGAACAACGGCTTTTACGACGCGGTGAAGAAAGAGGTCGAGGCCAGTGGCAAAGAGTTCATGCGCGAACTGAACAACCTGTTCGTTAGCCCCGTCCTGCGAGCGGCCCTGCTCAAGGCAGATCCGCAACTGGGCAATGCGGATGCGTTGCGCTCCCTGCTGACAAAAGAGTTTGCACAACCGACGGACATCTCAACGGCGGAGTTCTTGCGAATGACTCGGGAAGTATTGGGCGGAAAGGATGGTCTGCCGCTTACCATCCTGGTGCTGGATGAGGTGCAGATTTACGTCCGCAACAACCTGGAGCGCACCCGCGAGGTCGTGGAGGTCGCGGAAGCCTTGGGGAAACAACTCGACTCGCGGTTGCTGGTAGTCGCGGCCGGTCAGAGCGCGCTGAGTTCCGACGTGCCAGAGTTTAGCTGGATGCGGGCACGATTCACGATTTCGGTGGAGCTATCCGACGCGGACGTGGAGAACGTGACGCAACGCGTTTTGCTGGCGAAGCGACCGGAGAAGATTGAAGCCGTGCGCCAGATTCTAGCGTCACACGCCGGAGAGATTGCGCGGCAACTTTCCTCCACGGCGATTGCGACACGCACGGAGGACAAAGACATCCTGGCGGACGACTATCCCATCCTGCCGGTGCGCCGACGCTTTTGGGAACATGTGCTGCGGGCGGTTGACCCGGCGGGCACGAGCGCGATGTTGCGTGCCCAACTCCAAATCATCCACGAGGCACTTCGCGGGCTGGCGGACCAGCCCTTGGGAACGGTCGTGCCCGCCGACTTCATGTTTGAGCAGTTGCAGGCCGGCATGGTGCAGCAAGGGGTTCTGTTGCGGGAGTTGGAGGAGACCATCCGCAAGCAAGACCGGCTATCAGCCCGAATCTGCGGCCTGATTTTTCTGATCCGAAAACTGCCGCGCACCAGCGGGGCGGATTGCGGAGTGCGGGCGACGCCGGAAATGCTGGCCGACTTGCTGGTCAGCGATCTGACGAACGACGGCACGAAGCTGCGCAAGGACGTGCCGCTCGCGCTCCAGAATCTCGTGGACGAAGGAATCCTCCTGAAAGATGGCGAGGAGTATAACCTCCAGACCAAGGAATCGCAGGAGTGGGACAAGGAGTTCCGCAACCGCCAGACGCAAATCGGCAGCAACGAATCCGTGGTGCATCAAAAGCGCGACGCGCTTCTTCAAGCGGCGCTGCAAAAGGAAATCAACACCGTGCGGCTGAAACAGGGCGCGAGCAACGAGCCCCGCGAACTGGTGCTGCACTTCGCGCCCGAGCCGCCGGATGCCACCGGACAGAACGTCCCGGTGTGGGTTCGTAACGAATGGAATGCCTCGCAAAAGAACGTGGTGGACGTGGCGCGGGCGGCGGGCACGGACAGCCCGATCCTGTTCGTATTCGTGGCGAAGGCCGAAGCAGAAAAAATGCGCGAACAAATCATCCGCGCCGAGGCGGCCCGCGGCACGATTGACGGCAAGGGTGTGCCGAGCACCCGCGAAGGCGAAGAAGCCCGCAGCAGCATGGGCACAAGGTTGGGTGACGCGGAGCGCGCCCGCGACCAACTCATCGCGCAAATCGCCAGCGGCGCGAAGGTTTACAAGGGTGGCGGCACGGAACTGCTCAACCTCACGCTGGCCGAGAAGGTTCGCGAGGGCGCGACCGACGCGTTGGCCCGCCTCTTCCCGCGCTTCGGCGAGGCGGATCACAAGGCGTGGACGACCGTCATCAACCGCGCCCGCAATGGCGACGACTCACCGTTGCGCGCCGTGGATTTCGAAGGCGCGACGGAGCAGCATCCGGTCTGCAAGGAAATCCTGGGCAAGGTCGGCAGCGGGATTGAGGGCCGCGAGCTGCGGAAGTTTTTTGCGGCGAGTCCCTACGGCTGGCCGCAGGACGCGGTGGACGGCGGGATTATTGCGCTGCACGCGGGCGCGCATCTGCTGGCGGGTTACAACAACCAGCCGCTGGCGGTGGGGCAACTCGACCAGAACAAGATTTCCAAGGCCGAGTTTCGCACTGAATCCATCATTCTGAGCGGACCGGACAAGTTGAAGTTGCGGGGACAGTTCCAGGATGCCGGCATTTCGGCCAAAGCCAGCGACGATCTGGAAGCCAAGTCGGCGGAGTATTTGACGCTGGCAGAATCACTGGCGGGCAAAGCCGGCGGTGCTGCCCCGTTGCCAGAAGCGCCGAAGACGACGAAGCTGGCCGACCTGCGCGCGCGCGTGGGCAATGACCGGCTCAAAGGGTTGCTGGACCAAGGCGACACCTTGAAGCCCGAAGTCGCCAAGTGGAAAAAGCAGGCGGAACTGGCGGCGAAGCGCGTGCCCGAATGGGAGAAGCTGCAAAAGTTCATCAGTGCAGGTGTGGGCGTGGGCGCATTGGCGGAGGCCGAGACGGCGGCGAAGGGTGTCCTGGAGGGCCGGCTGCTGCTGGACAACTCCGACCATGTGCCGCCGTTGCTGAAGCAGGCCGCGCAAGCGTTGCGGACGGCGGTTGCAGGCGCACACGGCGGATTCGCCAAGCGCCACGCCGAACTGCTCACCGAACTGGAGACCAGCGATGCCTGGCAAAAGATTTCCGGCCAACAACGCATCAGCTTCATGAGTGAGGAAGGCATCTCGTCCGTGCCCGATCTGGAGGTCGGCTCGGATGAGCAACTGCTGTCCGCGCTCCAACACACGCCGGTGTCGAGCTGGAGCGACAAGACGGCGGCGTTGCCGGCGCGTTTTCAAAATGCGGCACGCAAGGCGGCGAAGCTGCTCGAACCCAAGACGCAATACGTGACGCTCAAGAGCGACACATTGCGGACGGAAGCGGAAGTGAAGGCGTGGCTCGCGGCGCAGGAAACCACATTGGTGGCCAAGCTCAAGGAAGGACCGGTGGTGGTGGGATGAAAACAACCTTTCGCAATTCCCAGGTTCGTGGTGTTGACGCCGGCAGAGCGAACGGCCAAATTGTCGGCACATCCCTTCTGTTCGTTTTGACGGCAGGACGCGAGGCCGGCTCTTCGGAGTCGGCTTCTGCATTTCTGGAAAAAGAAAGCGCCGAGTGGCTTTTCAGCCCGCGGCCGGGACAAGCAAGCCCAACACTCGGCGCAAAACGTTCCATCCCGAAAAGAAACGTCCCGCTTTCGCGGGACGTCGGTCCGGGGATGCTATCCCCGGAGGGGTTAGATGAGTAAAATATACATGGAGGACACCCGGATGCAACCTCAAATTCAGCCCGCCAAACCAGCGCAAGTGCCGCTCCCCGTCCGCGTCATCGTCTATATTGACGGCTTCAACCTCTACTTCGGGATGCGAGAGAAAGGCTGGCGGCGCTACTACTGGCTGGATGTTCGCAAGCTGGCGCAAAACCTCCTGCGCCCCGGTCAGCAACTGGTGGCGGTGCGCTATTTCACCAGCCGGGTGAACTCGACGCCGGGCAATCCGCACCAAAACCGACGCCAGAACACCTACTTGGAAGCGCTCGCCACGTTGCCGGATACCACCATCCAATTTGGTCATTACCTCTCGAAAACGGCGCAGTGCCGGCAATGCGGCGCGACGTGGATCAACAGCGAGGAAAAGATGACCGACGTGAACATCGCCATCGCGTTGACGGCGGACGCTTTTCAAAACCGCTTCGACACGGCCCTCTTGATTTCCGGTGACAGCGACCTCACCGGCCGGGTCGTGCAGGTGAAACAATTCTTTCCGGCCAAGCGCGTCGTGGTTGCCTTTCCGCCGGCGCGCAGTTCGGCGCGGCTGGTGCAGGAAGCTCACGCTGCGTTCACCATCAGCCGCAAAACGCTGCACGACAGCCAGCTTCCCGACCAGGTCACGAAGCCGGACGGATTTGTTCTCCATCGTCCGAAGGAGTGGACATGAACTTCGTCGCACCCGCACCCCTCACCCCGGCCCTCTCCCCTTGGAGGGGAGAGGGAGATATTTGGTTGGGATCGTGTTCCCAGGGTGGCGGCCTGCTGGCCTTACCCTGGGCTAATTTCTTGCACCCCTACAGGGTGCTCAGTGTGGTGGATCGAACGAGCGAATGATTATGAGCACATTGTCCAAAGAATTGGGGCGGCAACTGGAAAACACGGTGCTGAAGGCGCGGGACGAAGCCGAGCGCGGCGCGGCGGCGGCGCTGGAGGAACTGGGGCTGAGTGAAACGAAAATTCCAACCCACCTAAACGAAGCCCAGCAGAAGTTGCGGCGAAAACTGCGCGCTCATGGCAAGCAGGTTGGCGACACCCAGATTTCAGATAAAGCCTGGGACATCTCCCACCTGATTCACGAGTGCGCTTACGAGCATTGGCATCGGATGTTGTTCGCCCGGTTTCTGGCGGAGAACGGATGTTTGATCGAGCCGGAGTCC
This sequence comes from Akkermansia muciniphila, assembly GCA_945865375.1. Lineage (GTDB taxonomy): Bacteria > Verrucomicrobiota > Verrucomicrobiia > Limisphaerales > F1-80-MAGS106 > F1-80-MAGS106. The sequence goes on from CAMBEJ010000079.1 coordinate 24,988, forward strand.
GGGCTGGATGTGGATTTTGCACACTGCGAGGACGAAGGTAATCGGCTGGGCATTGACCCGTGGGAAGTCGCCGCCGGTTACGCGCAGAAGATGCTCCTCGATGTCTTTCGCAGCGACGATCCAGTGCTGCAACTGCGGTTGCCCCGCGAAACGCGTAACGCACTCACCGGCCTGCTCACCAGCCTGCCGCGTGAGGTCTTCCTTGCCTCGGACAGCCTCGGCTGGGTCTATCAGTTCTGGCAGGCGAAGAAAAAGGAGGAGGTCAACGCCGCCGGCAACAAGATCGGCGCGGATGAACTGCCGTCCGTCACGCAACTGTTCACCGAGGATTACATGGTGGACTTCCTCTTGGACAACACGCTCGGCGCGTGGTGGGCGGGGAAGGAAATGAAAAGGATGAAGGCGGAGACGGAGGAAGAAGCCCGCGCTGCCGTCGCTCTCCCCGGCTGCCCGTGGAAATACCTCCGCTTCATCAAAGCCCCCGCCGGCGAAGCCGCCGATCCCCTTTCATCCTTCAGCCTTCATAATTCATCCTTTTCCTGGACTCCCGCCGCCGGCACTTTCTCCGGCTGGCCCAAGACAGCGGCCGCCCTCAGAGCCCTCGACCCCTGCATGGGCAGCGGGCATTTCGTGGTGGCGATGTTCGAGCGGCTGGTGGCCTTGCGCCTGGCCGAGGAAAAGCTGGACGAAGCGGCGGCGGTGGCGGCGGTCATCCGCGATAACTTGTTCGGCTTGGAGATTGACCCGCGCTGCACGCAGATTGGCGCGTTCAATCTGGCGCTGGCCGCGTGGCGGCGCGTGGGCCACTGCAAGCTCCCGGCGATGAACCTAGCCTGCTCCGGCCTCGCGCCGAACACCAAGCTGGAGGACTGGCTAGCAATAGTGGATGCGGCTTCCAGCCGCATGTTGAATGACAAACAAAAGCGGCAAGATGCCGCTTCCACTTTCCCTCCAATAACCTGCTTTCGCCCGGATGAACCCGTCGCCAACCTTACCGGCAACCTGCCACACTGGCGTCAGGAGGGGACAACCTATTTTGTCACTTTCCGTTGTGCCGATGCGTTGCCGCAGGAGAAGTTAAAACAATGGCAATATGAATTGGAGCAATGGCTGGCCGCGCATCCCGAACCGCATGACGAAACCACGCGACAGGAATTTTACGAACGGTTCCCGCAGCGAATCCAAGCATGGCTTGACTCCGGTTACGGTGGATGTGTCCTGTGTGAACCGGCCATGCGGGAAATCGTGGAATCCGCCCTGCGTCATTTCGACGGGCAACGCTACCGGCTCGGCGGGTTTGTTGTCGCTGGCAACCACGTTCACGCGTTGGTGACGCCATTGGGTGAGCATCTCCTCTCCGATATTCTGCATTCCTGGAAATCATTCACAGCCAACAAGATCAACGAGACGCGGGGCGAATCGGGCGCGTTCTGGCAGAAGGAAAGTTTTGATCACATCGTGCGCAGCCCCGCGTCATTGGCGAAGTTTCGGGAATATATTCTGGCTCACAGTAAGGTGGCAGCGGCTTCCAGCCGCAGTTCGGAGGAAGAACAGCGGCTGGAAG
>CAMBEJ010000080.1 GCA_945865375.1 Akkermansia muciniphila
CTCCTCACGACGAAGCGCGAACAGCCACGATCGATCGCGTGCCCGACCCCGCGGCGATAAACCTGGATGTCTTATTCGAATCCGAGTGGAGAACGAATTTGCTCGCGATGGCTTTGGAAACGATCAAAACAAAATTCAGCCTCAAACAAATTCAAATCTTTGACCTTCACGCCCAGAAGGAATGGCCGGCAGCGACTGTCGCGCGCTCACTCGGAGTCAGTCTGGCGAATGTGTATGTGACGAAACACCGCGTCTCCTCGGCGCTGAAGAAAGAGATCGCCCGTCTGGAAACAGATATGTCTATCGCGAAAAGGCTCTCGCTAAGACTTGGCGCAACCCATTCGAATCAGTAAATTAAGGCGGAGGTCGGAATCGCTCGACTCCGCCCCGTAATTAAAGTGAAAATACCCTGTTTTGCTGGGTTTTCAAGTCAAACCTCACTTAACTCCTGGCCCCCATTTCTTAACTCCTCGATACCATTTTGCTGACAGTCCATGAGGCAGAATTGGAATCTGGGCGCATCCCGCTTTTCATGCAAGCTCACGGGCAACGCCGTCAATTCTCAGGGTCAGAACATGCTTCGCGGTGAGGGCACGCCGAAATCGAGTTGGTGGACGGGTTCGCGGTCTGGAGCCGGGTTTGGATCGACGATGGGTAGATTCGTTTCTTGCATTTTTTGGACGGCACGAAGGAAGTTTGGGTAGTGTCCTAATTTGAATCTGGTTTGATCAGAACCTCTATTTCCGTTTCGCCGCGAAAAATTGCGGCCCTTACCCTATGGTTCCCGTCAGTTATATTTCCTGTGCTGTCCACTTCGATAGGGTCATTCCGCCCGCTAACCACCAAGAAGGCTATTCTCTTGGCGTGATACGCCCTTTGCAGGCGTGCAAATTCATGAATGTCGCCATTCGCAGCTTGAGTCCATTCAGCCCGGAGGACTTCTTGGTCAACCTCGCTAAACGGTCGCAACTCAAAGCTTTTATTCGTTATGGCTTGGCAAATATCCTGCGAGCTTGGTTCGCAGGATATTTGCGGTCCTGGCACACCATACGCGCAAGGTTTTAGCTCGGATATTTTTCGCTTCATTTTCTTCCCTTACCAACTTCTGTCGCAATCGCCACCTTTGCCGCCGTCTCTGGCGACACGACCGTCGGTAATTCCAGAACAGCAACGAATTGTTCGTCTGAATCGTCCTTGCGGTTCCGGTGCGACCACGCGAAGCACCGAAGTTTGGCGGCGCTTGTTGTCGCATTTCCCTGTGCGTTGCACGCGAATCTTTGGATCAAAAGCAGCGTGCTGGAAATTTGAAATCATCACGACAACTCCACGACCGCCGCGAGCGCCTGAACGACTTCTTCAAGCTCCTGTTTGCTGATCCGCCCTCGGTATTTGAGGAATCGCTCCATGGACAAGGAGCGAACCTGGAAGGCGTCTGCCGCTGAGGGTTTGCTCAGCCCGTTTGAGGCAGAAGGCTGCAAGGGCACATGCCAAGGATTACCCTCAAAGCTGTCCTGCCACTCGGTGACAGGGACGATGATTTTGAGGCGAAGCTTTCCGAGCGCGTCCGAACTGATGACGAGCGCGGGCCTAACCTTGTTTATTTCCTGTCCTCGCGTTGGGTTCAGGTCAATATCTCAGATCTCCCCTCGCTTGGGATGTTGGCTAGTTGTGCTCATCAAAATCGTCGCTTTCGATTTTCTCCCAACCGTCGTGGTCCGACCCGTAATGCTTCTGCAACTTCTCTGCTTGGGCCGCCAAGATGCGGCGGCGCTCTTCCATCGGGAGCTTCAGGAAGGACCGGCGGCGCAGCATTCCGGGTCCGGACTCGCTTTCCATTTTTTCACCCAGGAGTTTTTCGGCCTCGGAATCCGAAACAAAACCCTCTGCCAAACAACGAAGCACGGTTTGGCGGAACCAGCTCGGTTTCTCGACCGCAAGGGGCTCCGGCTCCTGCGTTCGCCAGTGCATCTTGTTTATGTAGATGCACCACCACCGGTAGTAACTGTCGGTGATTGTGTCCAGGTCAAAGAGCCTGCGAAGGAGAGCCTGAACGCTCATGCCAAATCTGCGCTTCAAGATCAGGAGCTCTCCAAGACGGAGCGTGGTGCGCTTCGTCCCGATCTCCCGCTCGATGCATGCTCGTGGCGCAAGAAAGGCACCGGCAAATCGAAATGCCGCCTTTTCTTCGTCCACCTGAGCGGCTGGCTTCATGACGAGGTGCCCGAGCTCGTGCGCGAGATTCAATCGCTGGCGATCACCTGGACAACCCACGCGGCTGACGACGGCAGCGGCGCGCAACTTGCCGGCCGTGTCCCTCACGAGTGCAGAAATGCCGTCGAACTTCTCAGGTCCTTCCATCTCCAGGACATGCACCAGATGGTCTTCAAGAACAGCGGTGAGATCGCCGATGGAATCGACACCGAGTTTCCACCGATCGCGCAGCGTTTCCGCCGCGTCCTCAGCGTCGGCTTCGGTTTTCACAGGAAACCCGTGGACCGGAAGATCAAACGGCACGGCGCTGTAACAGTATTCTTGGAGGGGAAGCCGCTCCTGCAATTTCGTGCAAACCAGAGCTTCGAAGCTCGCCTGCCACTTCTTTGGTAGGCTCGCCTTCTTCCGGTAGCCTTGAAAGTTGACCTGTATGGCAGGGGTCGCCCAGAGGTCCATGGCCTTCACCTTAAGGGCGGCGGCGAGTTGATTGAGGACCGACGCGCTCGGGGTGGAGTGCCCGAGTTCGTATTTCGAGAGCGCTTGCTTGGTGACGATGCCGCCCATGGTGTCTGCCAGGTCGTCGAGCGACATCGCTCGGGCAAGCCGGAGTTGCTTAATTCGGTTCATGGTGGTCTCGGTTGACATGTGACACAAAGATCGTATCGTATGTCAACTGGCAGAGCAAGACCTGTTTTTGGGAATTAACCCTGGGGCGCGTCCGCCAAGCAGAACAATTATGCCAAAATATACGCGAAACACAGGAACGGCGTGGACCCCTTCCGAGATCAAACAGGTGAAGCAACTCGCAAGCGACAACACTCCGACGAGAGTGATCGGGTTGAAGCTCGGGAGAACTGCTGCCGCCGTGTACCAAAAGGCCTCGGAGAAAGGCATCTCGCTGGCGCCGACGAATCAATCCCCGTACAACCGCAGCAAGTAACGAACTGCCCCAAGGCCTCCTCCGCGAAGTTTTGAAGGTCGTGTTGGACTGGCGGAAGACCGGCCGGCAACTCCGGATGTCGGCCGGCTCCCTTTGCGGCTGCGCCAGCGCCTTCGAGCATCCATTCATCCAGGAAGCCAGCAAGTTGACGGGCTGAAAATGTAGCCGGGGTGCCAGGTTCATCATCCAATGTAAATCGACTCAGGTGCGAGGCCTGCGAGCATCAACGTGGAAAGTTTTTGATGGAGATTCGCGCGGAACTGCGATTGGAGTCGGGTAATCCGTAGTCGCGAATCGAGCGCACACTTTCGGCGGTGGCGACCATAACGGGGACACGGAACGGCAATCCGCCGTCATTCGCTGCCCAATGGAGGATACCCGTGCCCACCTTTCATCCGCTCATCTATTCCGTTCGTGACGGTGCCGCCATTGGTCGGACTGTCGAGGCGACCGATGCAAACGAGGCCGTTCGACACGTCGCGGCGGCGGTCTGCGACCTGACCTTGCCCGAAGTGGACCGCGCCCTGGCTCGCCGGGAATTCGAGGTCATCGCCGTGATGATCGGCGACTCAAAGTTTGTGCCTACCAAAAAGCTGCCGCTCTTCCCCGCGCTTTAGTCGGCCCAACCGAATGCCTGTTCGGCGAAGGGCACGTCTGGCAGCGATCCCGCATAACCGGGGCACAGGCCGAGCTGATTCGTGCCCCAAGGAGGTATCCCATGCAGCCCATCGAACAGGCGTCCAACGCCGAACTTTTGTCCGCCCTCACCGGTCCCCGCCCGGCCCAGTTGCTCATGGAGAGGTTTGGCGGCCTAGCTCCGCTCGCCCGGGCCTCACTTGATGAGCTCCAACAACTGAAAGGGATCGGGAAAGGCAAAGCCGCTGCCATCCGTTCCGCCTTCCAGCTTGCGCAACGCCTGAGCCAGGAGGCGCACCGTGAAGCGCCGATGCTGGACACGCCCGAACGGGTTGCCGAAGTGTTGCGCGAGCCGAACCGCTTTTACTCCGTCGAGCATTTCCAAGTCGTCTGCCTGAACACCCGCCGTCGGCTCATTGGCATCGAAAACATCGCGCAAGGCATCCTCGATCAGGTGCTGGTTCATGCCCGCGAGGTCTTTTCTGTAGCCATCTCAAAACGTGCGTCAGCGATCATTCTCGTTCACAACCACCCCAGCGGCGATCCGACCCCGAGTGAGGCGGACATCCGGGTTACGCGTGACCTCATTCGCGCGGGACAACTGCTCAAGATCGAGGTTCTCGACCACGTCATCCTCGGTGCCCGGACTGCCGAGCGGCCAAGGGACTACTGCTCCTTGCGCGAGCTGGGGTTCTTCTACAACTGAACCTGTTGGTTTTCGGCGGGCAACGAACATTCGGTCCGGGCTACTTCAGCGAAGCATTCTCATGTTTTCGCGGGATCATGGGCGATTAACCCACTTTATGGAGAACCGTCTATGTCCAAACAAACCACTGAACGCAAAACCGCCCGCCCCGTGCATGAAATCCGGCTGGGCCTGATCAAGGCCGCCATCTGGGCCAACGCCACGCGCGATGGCGTCATGCACAACGTCACCTTTGAACGCAGCTTCAAGGACGGCGAGGAATGGAGAACCACGCATTCCTTTGGCCGCGATGACCTGCTGAAAGTGGCAAAACTCGCTGACGAGGCTCATTCGTGGATCACGCGGCAGCCACCCCCAAGCGGTCCAGGAGCGCCATTGAATCTCGCCAACACACCGAAAACTGCGACTGGCGTATCGGGCCGCTCGGGCACTTGAACCCGCAGGTGAGACTTTCTGCCTGGGTAGCACACACATCCCTAGCAATCGGCATAACTCCGGGAACGGATCGGAAGTTCGGTCCAGAGGAGTTATGCCATGAGCCGACATTCTGCCTGCCGCGCCCGCGATTCCGGCCAGTTGGATTTCTTCACCTTTTCCCCGGTGGTCCGTCCTATCGACCGCAGTCCGCCACCGGAACCCCAGGCGCTGCCGTTGCGCGTGGTCCCGGCCCCGGTCATGCCGGTCATCGAGTTGCCCGAGATTCGCTTGGAACCGGAGCCGCCTCGACCAGCAGCAACCGCCATTTCCAAAGCCAGCCGTTTCACAATCACCGATGCCGACCGCCTGGGCGAAGGGTCCATGCGCCAAAAGTGCGAAGCCAACCTCACCGCCATCGCGCTGCTCCAGCGCCTCGACGCCGAACGCCGCTCCGCGACTGAAGCCGAACAACGCACCCTCGTCCGTTACGTTGGATGGGGCGGCCTGCCGCAGGTCTTCGACAGCCACAATGACGAGTGGCGTTCCCAGCGGGAACGGCTCGAATCCCTGCTCACGCCCGGGGAGTTGGCCTCCGCCCGCGCCACCACCCTCAACGCGCACTACACCTCCGCGACCATTGTCCGAGCGATGTATGCCGCGCTGGAACGATTCGGCTTCACCGGCGGTCGCGTGCTTGAACCGGCCTGCGGGCTCGGACACTTCCTCGGCCTGATGCCCGAAGGAATTCGATCCTGCACCACCTTCACGGGTATCGAGATCGATTCACTGACGGTCCGCTTGGCCAAGGGGCTTTATCCCGAGGCCGACCTTCGCCATTCCCCTTTCGAAGAAGCGAAGCTGGCCGATGATTTTTACGACGCGGCGATTTCAAATGTTCCGTTCGGCGACTACCGGCCCTTCGACCGGCGTTTTCCCCGATTCCTGATTCACGACTACTTCTTCGCGGCCACGCTCTCGCGGGTTCGTCCCGGCGGCCTGATTGCCTTCGTCACCTCGCGCGGTACGCTCGACAAGCAGGACGCACAGTTGCGCGAGTTCGTTGACCGCCAGGCCGACCTGCTCGGAGCCATCCGACTCCCGAACGACGCCTTCAAACGCAACGCGAACACCGAAGTCACCACAGACATCGTGTTTCTGAGGAAACGGTTCGAGGGCGAAGCACGCTCTGGACCGGCTTGGACCGAGCTGGGCGAGACGACCAACCCCGTCGGTGAAACCATTCCCCTCAACGAATACTTCGCCTCGCGCCCCGAAATGATGCTCGGCGAATTGCGCCTAGCGGGGCGCATGTATCGACAGAGCGAACCGACGCTGGTCGGCAATGGACGTGACCTCGGCGAACAGCTTCAAGCCGCACTCCAGCATCTGCCGTCGAGCATCTATCAGCCCGCCGAGTTGTCACCGTTGGTCCCGGGTGCCTCGCTCCATGTTCCCGCTCCCGAGGAGGTGAAACCGAACGCGTTCACTCTCTGCAATGGCCAATTGGCCCGACGGCAAGGGGACGAACTCGTCCTGCTCTCCAACCTCAGTGAAACCACCGCCCAGCGATTGCGTGGGCTCATTCGTGTCCGTGACGCGCTGCGGCACTGCCTGCAAACGCAATGGCAGGACCATGCCGAGGAAGATCAACTTCGGGGGCGGGTCTCCCTGAACCAGGCCTACGACACCTTCGTCCGGAAGTTCGGTCCGCTTTCCGAACGACGGAATGTCTCCACGTTCCGGGGGGATCCGGACCTACCGCTCCTTTTGTCGGTCGAACACTTCGACCGCGAGACTGGCAAGGCGACGAAGGCCGCCATCTTCAGTGAACGCACGATCGCGGCCCGGTCGGCTCCGAAACAGATTGATGATGCCCGTTCGGCGCTGCTGGTGACCTTGGCCGAGTGCGGACGGGTTGACATGGAGTTCCTGCGCCACCTGCTGCGTCTGCCCGAGGCGGAAGTTCTCACCCAGTTGAAAGGCTTCCTCTTCCTCAACCCACAGACTCAGCATTGGGAAACCGACGACGACTACCTGTCCGGCAACGTCCGCGACAAGCTGAGTGTCGCCGAGGCCGCCGTGCTGACGGACATCCTCTTCCAAGCCAACGTCGCGGCGCTCCGTCAGGTCCAGCCGGAAGATTTGGCTCCCTCCGACATTGATGCCCGACTCGGCAGTTCCTGGTTGCCCTGCGAAGACGTCCAGACGTTCGCCGAGCACCTGCTCGGGGAAAGCGGGGTGGAGGTGAAACATGCCGACCTCATCGGTTCCTGGTCCGTGAAGGGCGCGTGGAATGTCCGCCTCGCGGTGGCCAACACTACCGAGTGGGGCACCGACCGGCGCCCCGCCTTGGACCTGCTGGAAGATGCACTCAACCTGCGCACACCGACCATCTACGACCCGGACCCGGTGGCCGACAAAGCCGTGGTCAACGGCCCCGCCACCGAAGCGGCCCGGGACAAGCAGCAGAAACTCAAGGAACGCTTCCAGTCGTGGCTCTGGGAGGATGACTCGCGGCGCGACCGGCTGTGTCGGCTCTACAACGACCGGTTCAACGGGCTGCGGCTGCGCACGTTCAACGGGGATCATCTGCAACTGCCCGGCGCGAGCCACACCATCGTTCTGCGAGCGCACCAGAAGGCCGCCGTGTGGCGCATTTTGCAGACACCCAACACGCTCCTCGCCCACGTTGTCGGGGCCGGAAAAACCTACACGATGGTGGCCGCCGCATTGGAACTGAAACGTCTCGGTCTGGCCCGCAAACCACTCTTCGTGGTGCCCAACCACATGCTCGAACAATTCGCCTCCGAACTGCTCACGCTGTATCCCGCCGCCAACATCCTCGTGGCGACCAAGGATGATTTCGAGAAATCCCGCCGCCAGACGCTCATGAGCCGTATCGCGACGGGCAACTGGGATGCCGTCATCGTGACGCACTCGGGCTTCGAAAAGATCCCGCTCTCCACCGAAACTCAGGAAGCTTTCTTCACGGAACAGATAGCCGCGTTGGAAAACGCCATCACCGAACAGCAACGCGAGGACAAAGGGTCCCGTTTGGTGAAGGAACTGGAGAAAGCCAAGAAGCGGCTCGAAACCAAACTGAAGGAGTTGCTGGCCGAAGGCCGAAAGGACGAGGGGCTCACCTTCGAGGAACTCGGAGTGGACCGCCTGTTCGTGGATTAATGTTGAGTGACCAAAAATGTTGAGTTGAGCACGGTTTTGCAGTGCCAGCGGCCTCCGTGTAAGGCTTTAACTCAACATTACTGATAAGCTGATTTTGTGCTTTTAGAGCGCCTCCAGCCAAGCAATCAGATTTGCGTCTTTGTGCCACTTGCCCGATCGACGGCCTCCTTTCATTAGGGGTTTGGTTTTCGCCAGCGCCTCGCGTTTCGCATCCAAATCGATGGAAAGGTATTTGTTCGTGGTGTTCACGCTGACATGACCCAGCCAATGGGCGATCGTGCTGAGGTCGACTCCCGAGCGCAGCAGATGAACGGCGGTACTGTGTCTTGCGGAATGGGGGTGCAGGCGCTTGTGCCTCAGGGAAACGTGCCGCTTCGCTGCCTTCTCGACGTACTTCTTCAGGATTAAACGGACGCCGAATCGGGTCAACCGGGTACCACGCTCGTTGAGGAACACAGGCGCCGACGGATTCGGTGGGCCACCGCGTTGCTCGATGAGTCTTTGCAGGAGGACCGCGGTTTCGGGCCAGATAGGGCAGGTCCTTTCCTTCCGGCCTTTCCCTCGGAGCAGCACACTCGACGGAGCCGTCAAGCGAAGATCGGCGGTCTGCAAACCAACGATCTCGCTGACACGTGCGCCAGTGTTGAACATCAGGTTCAGGAGGGCAAGGTCGCGTCCGCCATTCCCGTGGCCCGGTTCCACCGCTTTCAGCACCGCCTGGATTTCATCAAAGTCCAAGTGTTCAATCTGACGGGTGCCGGTGCGCTTGAACGGGACGCTAAGAATGCGCTGAGCTTGGTCCAGATGCTCGGGGCACTGGCCACCCAAGTAGCGAAAGAAGCTATGGACCGCACTCAAACGGACGTTGCGGGTGCTGACTCTATTGCGCCGACCGGTTTCGAGATTCTGCAGGAAGGCCGTGATCCGTTCGATGCTGAGTTGTTCCACAGTGAGCTGGCTGGGGTCGCCTTTTTTCCCCGCCGCGAACTGCAACAGCAGCTTCAGGCTGTCGCGGTAACTCTGGAGCGTATGAAGACTCAGTGCCCGCTGCCGGGGCAGGTAGTCGGTGAAGAAACCCTGCAACATCAAGGCGAGGGTCGAGGATTTGGGCGGCTTCACGCGACACCTCCCACGGTGAACAGCGCGGCAAAGCGTTGGTGGAACCGTTCACTGGCGGCCTGACGAAGTTCGGGAGTGAGCTTCAAGTAATAATGCGTGCTCACGGCGCTCGCGTGACCCAGATAAGCAGCCAGATGCGGCAACTTGGCCTGCACGTCCGCACCTTGGGCATAGCAACGTTGCAGAGCATTCGTTGCCATGCTATGGCGCAGATCGTGAAGACGGGGCGGAAAACCTTGGGCCGTGAGCACCTGAGTGCTGACACACAGCCGATGCCACGCGGCGGACAGATTTGTGGCCCCATAAACCTCCGACGCCCAGTGTCCGCTCCACATAAGGTATGCTTCTGGAGCCATCGGGAGTTTCATGCGCCGTCGCTGCTGGAGATATTGCTGCATCTCAGCCGTCACCGTGGGCGCGAGCGGCACCAGCCTGGATTTGTAGAACTTGGTCAGCCGAATCCGAAGCACCGTTTGCTCGCTTTCGATGTCGCCCAGCCGCAAACGCAGGAGTTCGCCGCGCCGCAGCCCGCAACAGAACAACAACAGCAAACCCATCCGGAGAGTCTGTGCGCGGAGCGGATTGGTTGGCGTAGCGGGAAGCTGACGGGCGGCATCCAGCACCCGAGCCATCTCCGCCTCCGAGATCAAGCGCGGGGACACAGCCGGAACGGGCTTGGGGAAGCTCAACGGGTCGGGAATAAAGGTGCCGGTGTGATCGCGAGCGTGAAACAGCAGGAAGTTCCGGACGATCCGCTGATAAACGTGGCTCCCTGTCGGGGTCAGGCGAGCCAACTCCGTGGTCCAACCAGTGAACATCTCGACGCGCACCCGGCCGGCTTGTGGATACTCGCGATGGAGAAAGTCATCCCAATAGCCCAACACCGCCACATCCACCCGCCAGCGACGCCCCAAGGCTCGCTTGAGATCCACATAGCGATGTAGCGACGGTGCGAGCCGACTGTGAAAGTGTGCTGGAAGATCACGAGAAGGACGTGCCGGTCTGATGCGCGGCAGACTGCGCGCAGTGACCAATGTTACCGGTTCACCCGGAACCGGAGCAGGCACTGGCAGAGCTACTTCGCGCAGTGCCTCCACATCCAGACGGAGGTAAACCGAAGTGCTTTCGATATCCCGATGCCCAAGCGCGTCGCCAATGGCTTTGACGGTAACTCCTTGCTGCATCAGTCGCATGGCCAAGGAATGCCGCAAGACATGCGTGCCACAGGGCGGCAGGTTCAACCCGCTGCGCTGGAGGCGATGCGCCATCACTTGTCGGACCGCAGTCGGTTGCAACGGGCCACGGGGAGCCATCATGCGTAGGAACAACTCACGAAAGGCACTTTTAGGGCGAGCCTGGCGCAGATAACTGATCAAAATGTTAGCCGCCTCATCCGTTAAGGGCAGTTGGAGCGGTTGTCGGGTCTTGGTTTGGAGGATACGCAAAGTGCGACCCTGCCAGTCGATGTCGTCAAGCGTCAGACGGACCAACTCCCCACTGCGCAGCCCATACGCCGCCGCCAGATAGAGAAGAGTGAAATCACGTCGTCCGGAAGCCTCGGATCGGTCGATGGACTGGAGGAGCGCCTGCACCTGAGTCCAAGGGAGCGCTCGCGGCAGTCGCTCGCCTCGATACACCCGCGGCGTATCGATCTGTCGATGGAGCGGTCGGGCCAACAATCCTTGCGCGTGTCGCCATTGCAGAAAAGCCCGCACCGTGGCCACGACATGTTGCAGGCTGAAACGGTTGTTCGTCCGTGCCGCACAACGTAAAAAAGACTCGATTTGGCGGGGCTGAAGTTGTCGCAACCGCGAGGGACCACGGTCAAACCGGAGAAACCTCAAGAAGGCCTGAAGCTGTTGGCGATGGCCCCGGATCGTCTTCTCGGCCAAACCGCGCGTCTCGCGCAGATACACGGCGAAGCGGTCAATTTCCACCTCCACCGGTGAGAGGGCGGGGACCTCGCCTTCGGGCACCGTTCCCTTGGCCCGCAGAAAACGCTCCAACAAACGCGCCGCAGCACTGATCGCGTGATGCCGGGGGCGGAAATAACGGTGGGCGGTTTGTAAATGTTGGAGTGTCAACTGGGGGAGGAGACGGATCTGCTGCGGCTGCAACCACCGCACTATTTTTGGCACCACGTTCAGATAGATGCTGGCAGAACCCAACGTGTAATGCTGCTCATCATGCATCCACTGCACGAACTCATCCAGCAGTGGACCGAGGATGGGCAAGGCACGCCAACGCGGAAAGCATCGGCTACGAAGTTGAACAAGAACGGAGGTTTTTCATTCCGACAGCAAACACAGCCCCGAAGCCCTCGTCAATAATGTTGAGTCGAATTCCCTCGCTGAGGCCGCTGGCACTGCAAAACCGTGCTCAACTCAACATTTTTGGTCACTCAACATTAGTCCACAAATGTTGAGCTCAACATTTGTGGACGAGGCCCATCACTTCAAAAATCTCTTCTACGTCTCGAAGATGACGCGCATCGCCGGACTGCCGCAGACCGCGTCCCAGCGTGCCCTCGATATGTTCCTAAAGGTCCGCCACATTCAGCAGGTGACTCGCGGCGGCGGCGTGATTTTCGCCACCGGCACCCCCATCGCCAACAGCGTGGCCGAGATGTTCACCATGCAGCGGTATCTCCAGCTCACCACGTTGCAGGGATTGAAGGTGGATCATTTTGACGCGTGGGCGGGCACTTTCGGAGAACCCGTCACCGCGATGGAGTTGTCCCCGGATGGCGCGGGCTACCGGCTGAACACCCGGTTTGCCCGCTTTATCAACGTGCCCGAACTTATGGCGCAGTTCCGGCAGGTGGCGGACATCCAGACCGCCTCCATGCTGAAGCTGCCCGTCCCGGAGCTTCGCGGCGGGAAGCCGACCGTGGTAAGTGCGGCGTGCTCGCCCGAACTGAAAGCCATTGTCACCGAACTCGTCGCCCGTGCGGACCGGCTTCGTTCGGGCCAGGTTGATCCTCGCACGGATAACATGCTGCTCGTCACGACCGACGGACGGAAGGCTGCCCTCGATCTTCGACTTTACGATTCCAGCCTTCCTGACCTCCCTGGAAGCAAGACCAACCGAGCGGTCGCCGAGGTGGAAAGGATTTGGCGCGAGACTGCCGTCCAACGCTCCGCCCAACTGGTTTTCTGTGACCTCTCCACCCCGGGACGCGGGTTCAGCGTTTATACGGACATGCGGGACAAGCTCGCGGCGCGAGGCATTCCCGAGGCGGAGATGGCCTTCATTCAAGAATACGACAGCGACGCCGCGAAGGCGGCCCTGTTCAAGGACGTCCGCAGTGGACGGGTCCGCATCCTGTTCGGCAGCACCGCCAAGATGGGTTCAGGAACCAATGTGCAAGCGAAGTTGATTGCACTTCATCACCTTGACGCGCCGTGGCGTCCGGCGGACGTCGAACAACGCGAGGGCCGTATCCGCCGTCAGGGCAACACCAACCCCGAGGTGCAGATTTACCGTTACGTCACGGCCGAGAGTTTCGACGCCTACATGTGGCAATGCCTGGAGACCAAGGCGAAGTTTATCGCCCAAGTCATGACTGGAGACACGTCCTTGCGCCGGTTGGAGGATGTGGATGGCGCGGCCCTGACCTACGCCGAAGTGAAGGCCATTGCTTCCGGCAATCCACTCGTCATTGAAAAGGCGAACGTGGATGCGGAACTGGCGCGCCTCACGCGCCTGCGTTCCCAGCACGTCGAGGCCAACTACCGGCTGCGCTCGCAGGTGCGTCATCTCACGGACGAACTTCCACGCCTTGAACGGCGGCTCGAAGCCTTGCGGCAGGATCTAGCCCGCCGGGTGGACACACGCGGCGACCAGTTCAGCATCCAGCTTGGCAATCAGTCCCTCACGGACCGGGGCATTGCCGGGGAAATGCTGAACCGACTCGGGGAACGCTCCCGTGGCCTTGTGGCGGACAAACTGGTCGGTCGCTTTGCCGGTTTCGATCTCCTGATTTCCCCGATGTTGGACAACGAGATTCAGTTGGTTCTGCGCGGAGCGGCGCAACATTCGGCCCGGCTTCAGGCTACGGCGCACGGAACGACCCGCGCGGTCGAGCATGTCGTCAATCATCTCGACGAGGCCGCCGGTCAGGCCGAGGAGTTCCTCGCGCAATCCCGCAAGCGTCTGTCTGACTTGCACGGCCAGGTGGATCAACCGTTTGAATATTCCGCGCGGCTCGCGGAACTGGCGCAGCGACAGCAGGAGCTGGTCGCAAAGCTGGATTTGAACCGGAACTCGGCCGCAGCCGTTGACGCTGCCGCCGAAGCAACACTTGTGGACGCCAACCCATGATTACCGGCCGGTCAACGTGACCTGCAAACATTCGCGCCACTGATCCTCAAACTCGCCCAAAGCCAACCGGTCATGGGTGGAGGGGAGCCGGAAAGTTTGGCGGCCCACCGCCGCGCAAAGTTCTGGCTCTGCCTCCATCACCACAGACAACGCGGCCCGCACAATCAACCCGAGTGGCACCTTGGTCCCGGCGGCCTGCTGCAACCGGAGCAGGAACGCATTCAATTCCGCATCCTCGCTGCGAGTCAGTACGAAGCGTTTGGTGATGGTGGTCTCGGGCGCGGTTTCCGTTTGGGTCCGGGTTGGAACGAGGGCGATACCGGACGGTGCCGGAGCCGGTCGTCGCGTTCCGGAGGTTGCATCGCGCACGAGATCGGCGGAAATCGGGTCGTAGGGTCGTTCCTCGAAACGTTTCTTAGGCATGGGTCACCTCCTCGGTCAGCGGGATGGGCGGACGCTGTCGCAGGGCGGTCAGCCGGTCCTCAAACTCTTTCGCCAGCGTCCGATATTCATCGGCCACCGGATGGTCCCCCTGATACTGGAGGATGGTCTGCCCCATCTTCTGCGCCTCCTGCACCACGACACTGCGGCTGATTTCGGTGCTGAACTTGAGGGTATGTCCGGCGGCATCGACACAGGTCCGTTCCACATAGGCAACCAGCTCCCGGGCAAGCCGCGTCTTTGGCCGGGGCACGGCGCAAACGATGACCCCAAGCAAGGCGAGCCGTTCATTCGCGTGGCGCTGGGCGGCGACGATGTCGGACAGCGCTTCGGCCAAAGCGCTGACCGCCAGATGGTCGGGCATCGCGCTCAGCACGGCGAAGTCGGCCACTTTCAACGCCGGAATCGTCGTCTTGGTTTTCTGGGGCGGCGTGTCGAGGAACACGTAGTCGTATTTCCCGCGCAACCGGTTGATCGGCTCGATGAGGAGGTCTTGGTGGATGAGCCACGGGTTCAGCGCGAGAAAGGTGTCCAGTTCGGCCAGTTTTCGGGAACTGGGCACAAGATGGATGTTTGGCGGCAACGCCACCTCGGATTCCTCGCTGGTGATGATGGTGTCCTCGGCGTTCTCCGCGCCGGTGAGCAGCTCGAAGCTGCTGTTCCACCCCTCGGTCGGGGCGCGCAACGCCTTGGTCGCACCCGACGTCATGTCGAGGTCGATGATGAGCGAGCGCCGCCCGCGCTCGGCCAGCGCCCCGGCCAGTTGGATGGTGTTGGTGGTTTTGCCGACGCCGCCTTTCTGGTTTCCCACGGCGATGACAACGGTGTTTCGGATTTTCTCTGCCATTTTCCTCCTGTTCAAACGTGTTATTTTTGGCCAACGGGCCAACCGGCGCGGACCGCGCCGTCGGGCCAATGGGCCGTTCGGAGTTATCCCATATTCCGATACGCGACGCCATAGACCCACGGTTTCGTTTTGAAGCAGGTGGAGCGGGGTTCATTGGGCCAAACGACCTCTTGGCCAAGGGGCGAATGAGTCGGCGGTCGGCCAACGGGCGCGCTGGCCGCTTGGCCAACGGGACGACCGAAAATGCAGATCACCCCTTGCGCGAACCCCATGAAGTGCGGGATGCATCAGACTCAGGAGCATTCCCATGACGACCGGCTACAAAACACTCACCCCCAATCAAATCGGCAACCTGCTGCACGCCCTCGCGACGCGCCGGGTTCCATGGCTGGCAGCCCGTGTATGGGCTGCTTGTGTCGAGTTGGTTGCCATCCGGGAGGCCGCCCAACGCGTGCGCCGCCAGCGGCGCGACATGCGCCGGGTCCAGTCAGATTTTCAGCGGTCCGAACTTTCGGAACTCACCGGCCTGAACGCCCGCGCGGTCAGCCGGGCTCTGGGCATTCTTCAGCGGCATGGCTTGGTGGCGTTCACGGCGACCGCCATCGGAGTGACCGAGGTTCCGATGCCGGAAGCGATGGAAACGATTCGAGCGCTGTCCGGAGGACGAAGCGCGCGACGGCCTATTCCGGTCCCACGCGGGTTGTTGCGCTTCCTCGCCGGACAACCCTCGGCGGCCCTCGGCAAAGTGATGCTCGGCTACGTCTGCCGTGGTCTCTCCCTGGACCGCGAGGGCGGCGCGGTGCGGGAAGCCGGCACGGTGAAGGCCAGTTGGCTGGCCGAGACGCTTGGTCTGAGCCTCCGCTCCGTCCGATACGCTCAAGCGGAGCTGAAAACCTTTGGCTGGATCGGCAAGGACATCGGCTCAAAGCAATGGAAGCTCAACCGCCACGGAGCCTGGTTCCGCATCAACCTGAACTGGAAAGCGCTGTCGGCGGAGACGGAAGGGGCTGCCTGCGGTGCCACGAACAGCGTGCGATTTGCACGCCCCACACCGCATTTCTGCACCTCCATTGCACCCCCTAAAGAAGACCGGAAAACTCCTTCGGAATCTAAAAACCAGAAACCTGGTGTTTTAGGATCGGGGATCCGGAAGGACCGACCGGCGTGTCTAACACCGCCGCCGCCCCCAACGCTGGCCAACATCCGCCTCGCGGACCTGCACGACCTTGAGCGTCTGAGTTCGCTGCACCGTCAGGCCGTCGCTCGGGATTGGTTGACCGATTGCGAGGCCGACAAACTGAACTTTTTCGCCGCTGCCGTGAGGGCGAGGTCCACCCGTGCGCGTGATCCCGTTCGGGTGTTCGTCGCGCTCGTTCGAGGGCGTCTGTGGAACCACGTAACCCAAGCGCAGGAGGACGAGGCTCGTCGGACCCTCCACAGGAACCGACAACGGGACCCTGTCGGGGGCCTTGTCGGGGTTGAACGTGCCGCAGTCGAACTCGGGCGCGCAGGATCGGTTGTGAGGACAATTTGCGAAAACATTCTAAAAAGGGACCCTTCACTGCCTTCTGGGATCTGCGTCCCTGGAGTTCCCGGAACTACAAATGTACGTCCTAGTCGTCTATTTCCAGAGATTCCTGTAGCGGTCGGATGCCTCAAAAGCCCGTAATTCCGTTATCCGTTCTCCTGCGAAAGGAACGGCCCGGTTCCATTCTTTCCAAACCAATGCGACGCCTGAGAAATCACTCAACCGGGAAGAATCCTGTTGTCGGAGATAATCATCCACACTGATGTCCCGCAAAGTAAAGTCGTCTATCCCTGTTGCCAATCGCACCAAGGCTCGTTCTGCACTTTTGATGTCCTGCGCACAAATCAAACCCGTTGTCTGCCGTTTTCTCGGCCTCACGTGCCCAATTCAGCAACGGGAGAATCGCGAACCTGATTGGCGTTTCGACTCCGACTTGATTCGCGCCGCTCCGAATGGTTCGCAAAACGCTCTGCCATCTTGCATGGCCGGCCCGGAGATGACCAAACTCCCGACCGATGAGAAATCTCAACTCCCCCTGGTCTTTGAATCGCCGGAGAACACTGGCGTGGATGACAATGACCGGTTCAGAAAAGTTTTCGAGCCCGATCAAAAGCCCCGTCCGTTCCACAACAAATACACGGGGAATTTGAGTGATATGAAGGACACGGCTGCAATCCACAATGATCGAGTGCAACGCCGGGAATTGTGCTCGCGTCACTTCCAATCCATCGACAGAGAGCGAGCGAGTATGCACGTCATCAACGAATGGCTTCACGAAAAGAGAATCCAATTGTTTGGTAAATTCCATTTCCTCGGCTCGACCCAGCCGCGCCATTAAATCACGATCCGCGGTACGCTGAAAAGTATCGCACGAGATCGCCATCGGAATTCTTGGCGCAAAAGTGGAGTTTGGGGTCGGTGTCGCGATGCGTTTCTGGACCAAAGCAAACCCAACCCCCATGAGCAACAGAATCGATCCGAGAATCGTAAATGTTGTTATTTTCATCTGGATTTTCATCGAGCTGAGAGTGCAAGGAACAAAACGATGTATGCGGCCATGTCCCCGATTGCTTTTCTGTCCGCCCCGAGAGTCCCTCGCCAGGAATTGTCCTCGCCGAGTTTTGCCTGTTCGCGGCTCAAAATATTGAACGCGTCGATCAGCGCGTTGTGTGATTGTGTTCGTGATGAATCAATCAAATGTCGATGTGCTGGCGGCGTCTGCCTCCAGGCGGTTCGATAAGAGGTATATTTTTCCGCTGCTCGATACAGATCCACTTTTAGTTCGGAGATTCCGCTGTCTTCAATCATATCGAAGACCTGTTTGGCAGTTTGCAGGGTCATGATCATTCACGGTTTTCCAAACGATTAAATGCGCCGCGCAAGACGACCGACAGGACAATGAATGCCACGATAAATACCGCAGCGTATGCTACCGCATGAGGATTTGGCGGACTCTCGAAAAAAGTGGAAAGGTTTTGCGAGGTTCCGGCGGTTGCGGGTGCGCCGTTGGCGATTGGAGGCGTTTTTGGCATGAGCGCATATCCCCCCGCGACAGCACCGGCTGTCCAGGGCAATAGAATCCAGGCGCTTGTTGCGGACAGAACAAGCGTCAAAAGGAGCAGCCACCCGCGAACCAACTGACGAAACAGGAGCACGATTACCGCGATTCCAGCCAAGCCGATCAGAATGGCCGTTAATACGCGATTCGAGGAAATGCGGTGAATCGCGAATCCGGTTTTCGACATCACGGGAATAATCGCGCCCTCGGGGAGTGCTGGAGATTCAGGTTTAGCTTCGTCGGTTCTTAAGTGGATTTGCCCGTCATCAACGAGGACACGTACTGTGCCCTGCCTCAATACTGTCCGTCTGGTATCTTCGTTGGTAAGGCGCAAAACGGCGATGCGATCCTCACCTTTCATCTTGATACTGTTCACATATCCTACAACGGATTGGTCCAGCAGAACTGCGGTCTTTTCTGCGATCCTCTCATTCTCAGCCAGTCTAGTTTCGTACGAGGAGGATCGTCGGCAACCGTTGGTGATCGTTAAGAGAATGAGAACAATGAAAACACGCATCCATGCAAGGGTGCTTGCGAAAGCTGTCTTGTCGTGAGCTCGACAGGGCTCACTTATGGGTTTACGCGACACCGTGGATTGTAATTGAAAACACGCTTTCATATCAGTTAAGAGCGGAAAGCCGATGCATTTTCCGGGATTGAAAACAGCGGTCATGAAAACCATCCAAAGAGCAACTTGTCCGTTGGGGAACGGGATTAGGGCGTGCGTGAGAACGAGTACTCTTTTTCCTTCCGAAGAGGGAAATACGTCCCTCTCTGCTGATCGTTTTGTGGCTTTTTGTTAAGCCACACTTTTGGAGCGCTTCGGAGGTCTCTCTCCGCTCGCCCGGGCCTCCTTCGAGGAACTTCAGCAGTTGAAAGGGATCGGGAAATCCAAGGCGACGGCTATCCGCTCCGCCTTCCTTCTGGCTCAGCGTCTGAGTCAGGAAAGCACTCGGGAAGCACCCCTGCTCGACACCCCTGAACGAGTTGCCGAAGCCCTCCGGGAACCCAACCGACTCTATGAGGTCGAACACTTCCAAGTCGTGTGCCTCAACACGCGGCGGCGGTTGATCGCGGTCGAAAACATCGCCCAAGGCATCCTCGACCAAGTGCTCGTCCATGCTCGCGTTCACATGGGGAGAGGTCGACGATTACGCCGACTACGTCATCGGTAGAAGTGATCAACGACTGTTTCTAGGGAAACTCGGGGTGCCCATGCAGAACCTCAACTTTCCTTTCCCGATCCGCCGGCTGCGCGTCGACCACAGTTTTGGCCGTGTGTTCGTTACCACAAAGGACGGGATTTTCTTTGCCTCCGTTGCGGACCTTGCGGCGGACAAGGCCATTCATATTCGCCGCTCCCTTGATAGAATTGTGGTGGAGTGGTTCGGCGGGGGACCCTTGCAAGCCGCTCCCGCCGTCACGGGGCCGTGGAAAGTTGTCCCCGATGCGATGAGCCCGTACGCGATTGAGAGTGGTGAACCCTCGGGTTATTTTCGGGTGGGCCAATAACCGCGGCTTTCAAACGAGTTTTCGACAACCTCGCGTGTCACGCCTGCGTCCTCCTCGAATTGAGATGCTTCGAAGGGGAATCGCCCTGCCCGCCCGCAGGCGCCGAAAGGAAACGAACTTGCGGCAGACCCGCCCGGCTTTCGACCAGTGGTTGCGGCCATCATCTGCTCCAAGGTCGAGCTCGCCCCGAAGAACATGGGGCCAAGCATCTCGCGGTAATCGGCTCGCCAGTTGGCGAGGTGGTCCACCGGCGGGCAAAGTCGGGAATTAACATCAACATCACCAGGGACAGACAATCAATATCAATCGCCGCGACATCAATCGCCGCTGCACAGCTCCAAGAAACAACCTTTGATCTCCGCAGAGAACCATCCAGGGGAGTCCTAACGAGATGGAACCAGTGATGTGGCAGGGACTGAAGAGGATACCTCCAACAAATTCCCTGTTCCACATGAAGGCACTCCTTTGCGCAATCAGACCCCAGAAAATGCTGGCTATCGATCAGGGACCAATGGGGCTTTCTGGGCCGGCTGAAGTCCAAAGCCTGGTTGGAGGGATAGCCCGTTGGAGCGCGTCCGATCGGCAAGACCACCTGGTCGAACATAGGGCCAAGTCGCACTTCGAGTTGGTGGTCACGGTGGACATCGAACATGAGGCCTATACGGCCTGTTTTTCGCTGTTGGAATTGGGGAGGCAATCTCCGTGTCTGGCAGGGCAATTCTTCATCCGTTTCATTCTGATCAGATGGAATCCCTCACGCATTTGCGGAACCTTGTCGACGGCTACCTTGTCGGCGGCAAATCGACCTCTGCGCATGGAACTCTGCCATGAATTCAAGGCGCGGGTGTCCTCTACCATCTCGAGGTGACCCAACAGCGTCCTCCAAGTAGGATTTGCCGCCGGTTTTTACTTCATTTCTCTCACCGTGCGGTTTGTTTCCCACCAAGACTCCAAAATGCTACAAACCGGCGGCACATCTTCACAAGTAACTACGTTTTGAGTTCAACGCAGGCGACGGTCTTCGACGGGGCTAGAGCCGGTGCGGGCCGAAGCGAAGCGCACCCTCGGTCGCGGTCCGCTCCGTGCGAATGGGGCTCCGTCCGAGGGCGTCGCCGATTGAGAAGTGCCTTGAGCCTCCGCTGAATGGTTGGTGGCGTAGCCGCAAGTCGCATAGGCTGCGCGCTATAGTTCAAGCGGGGCTTTAGTTGCGTGACCTGAGTCAAGCCGCCGAAAGCAAAGGAAGCCGATTCGGTGCCGATCGCTTCACTAACCGCGATTGAACAGGCTTCCGATGCGACACGGCGTACATTTCAGCCGAGCCGTCAATCCTCGCTGACGGGTTTCATCGCGCGTTTTACGGCCGACGACGGCAGCCGTCGGATGAGGTCGCGAAGCTGCTCCGCGCTCATGGTTTCTAACGTCAAGTCGTGCGTTGGTTCCTGGTTCGGCTCCAAGGAGGTCTTCCGCTCCAAGATGACTTCTCGGCGTGCGTGCTCCCATTTGACTTCATATTGGTCAATTTGGGAACGCTCCCGAACAACCGTCTCCAGCATTTCGGTGAGACAGTCAGTGAAGCCGCGACTACCGTCATAGCCAAAGATGTGCGCGTGCTCGTGGAGAAAAATGGCTAACGCCTCGGCAAAATCGCTGATGAATACTTGGCCCGACAGGAAAACCTCCCGCTCGCGATAACCTCTCGACTGCTTTAGTTGGCCAAGAATGGTTTCGGTTTCGGCGACGCTGTAAGTCGTCCGACTTTTGTCAAAGTGCTGCATGATGGCCGGGGCTAGGTTCCGGACGGCTTCGCCAAGGATCGAAAGTGCCAACTGTTCGGTCCTCAAGAGAGGCCGATGATGGCGCGTTTTCTCCTCCTCCATGGCCTTCCGTCTCAGTTCGGCGCAGTGCGCGTCTGCATTGAGGACTCCAAAGCGTTTGAAGTAACCCGGCAGCGCCTTTCTGCCCTGTTCCCTCCACTTACGTTCCAAGTGATCAAATTCAAGCGCTTCGGCCGGCTGCTGGCTGGTGCAGACGGCATAGTACCCATCGCCAAAAACCTTTCTAACTGCCTCAGGCTGCCAGGAGCCGGTGCGATAATGTCCTGACTCGGCGATTTGACTTATTAACGGATGACCACGAATCCAGGAATTGCGGACGGCCGTCACGATAGCCATTTGGCCTGCTTGATTGCTCCGGACTCCGCTGCGGGCAAAGATTTGGTAGAACACGTCCATGAGTGCTCCACCAAAGGCGTTGCGGTCTCGGTCGGACCGGATCTTCTTTTCAATGCGTTCAAAACTCTTGTTGATCACCAACACCACCGGAATATCCGGAATCTCTCCTCGCTTCAGGCGCTGATAGAACACATGCCCGGTAGCCGTCGTTGAGGTGTAGGCCGCAAATGCCCCGTCCGACGATGACCACAGCTTGGAGCCCAACAAGGGATTGTGTTCGTGGAAAAAGTGGGTCAGCCCAACTTTCAGCGCCGCAATGAGGTTTTTGGAGCAGCCTCGCAGGATCATGCGGGCACCGGCAAAAGGCTCAGAAGTGCGGAAAAAGTCGTAGACCACCGGCTGCAATTGCGTTCCCGCCACCATCTGATCTTCGATCCGGAGGTACACCACTTGGTCCCCCGAAAGGACGATGGGCTCGATGTTGTGGTCACGCAGTAGGCACACGGCGGCAGCCTTGAATCCCTCCCCGTACTGCCCCACATCGTCAGCCCCTTTTTCGCTGCCGAGATAGAATAGCCGGATTAACTCGAATTCAGCGGGGGCGGTGATTTCGACCGTGTTTCCTTGAACCAGCACCCGAACCTCCCCAAGACGCTCTCGATTGGCGTCGTAGAAATTCTGCATCAGGTCGCGGGCGATGTAGTTCTCGTCCCAATTCACGCCCCATGACGTGGTGACGGAACTGGTGCGAGAATCCAAGTGGGTCAGGTTCCCCGCGATTCCCGATTGTTTCAGGGCGGTCAGGCTGTTTTTCCATTCCATCGACTTCTGTGACGTAGCGTTCATTGCCATCCTTTCGTGGGCTGCCATTGACCAGGCGGGGTGAAATTGACTTGCAGACCTCCCAGCACGGGTTCGAGGAACTCCCGCAGGCATCGGACAACTTCTGACAGCTCCGGTGTGTGCTCCGCCACGGCGGCCTGCCGGACGAAAGCATTCCACTGCATCTGCTTGCTCCGGTCCTCGGTGAAGTCTGCCGTCAACGCCGTGATTCGACCCATGGGCAACGGAGTGTTGCGGGCGGCAAAGGTTGCCCGGATGGCACCGGCGAGAACGGCTCCTTCGAACGGGTAGCTCCGCGACAAGTGCCACAGGTCGAAGAAGTCCTTCATCCGGCTGTTCCCCAAGCCGAGGCGCACCATCGCCTCCAGCTTCTCCGCGATGACGGTTTCCGGGGGATAGGCCCGGAGCTTCGGTTTGGGCGTATCCAGCAGCGTCGGGAATTCCACCATCACGGGCGGGGGAACCGTGGCGTCACCGAAGCCGACATCGACCTGCACCGTCACCCGTGCCGCCGCCAACTCGGCCCGCAGGATGACCCGGATGCCGCCCGCTTCCATCGCGGCCCGGATCGGTTCGGCGCTCACCTCGCCAAAGACAAGCCCATCGGGTTCGACGGGCGTCGCGATCACTTCACGGAACAACGCGAGCAGTTCATCCAGGGAACGCCGACGGAGCCCGAGAAGATCGAGATCCTTCGTGGCCCGGTGAGGCACTCCTTCCCACACCGTGAAGAGCATGGCCCCTTTGAGCAGGAACCTTTCGCCGTGCGGTGAAGCGGCCAGCCGGCAGAGCAGACGCTCTACACCATAACGAGTGAGGACGCGGTTGAATTCCCAGTTCTTTGCCCGCGCCAGGGTCAGTAGTCGGTGCCGCACCGAGGCGGCTACATTGGGCGTCTTCATGCGAGCGATTCCACGTAGGGGCGGATTACGTTGTGCACACGACACACGCGGGCCATGGCCCAGAGTTCGTCCATGGTGAATCGACGCTTGGTCCAACCGTCGCGCAGCGCCTCGACCGCGACACTGATGCCGAGTTTGTTCCGGTATTTGAAACAATCCGCGACCGTCTTGGCAGGAGTGGTGATTCGAACGGGGACACCGTCGATCTGGTGGATGGTGCTTCCGGAGTTGAGCGCCTCGCCTCCGAACCGGACGACATGCAGCGGCGGAAATCCTTCCGCCGGTTGGCGGGCCTTGCGGTCGATGGCCAGCCAGACCTCGTGCGGGGACTGCGTGGTCAGGTCATGGAACACGAGCGCCGAGAGAAGACAGACAACCCCATGCGGCACTCGGACAGCGGCTTGGGCGAGGCTATGGTGCTCCGAAACGTCGTAGCCGGTGACGTCGTAGACCCCGTGACTGAGACGGGAGACCACCCCGTCCGCCAGCGGAACCTCCAGCGCCGTGCGCGGCAGGCCCAGGCGCGCCAGGTCGCGGGTCCGGATGACTGATTTCTTGCGCAGCAGCGGACGGAGTTTCGAGTCGATGATCGTCGCCATGCCGACACTATACAATATGTCGGCACTTGTTTGCAAGTGCCCATCGCATGTCGAAACACGAGAGGCGGCGCGGTCAGAGGAGCCCAACCGGGGAGTGCGTTTGGTGGTGGCCACAGGGCGGACGGCCTGGATGTCGCAATTCAAGCGTGAGTTCATAAGTTGGCAACTATTGTTGTAGGCGGTAGTTCGGTGGCCGCAGGGCTGGTCACCACGGCTGGACCAGGAAACCGAATTTGGCGGCTGAGGTCGGTCACCTGCTGCGACTCGTAAGCCGAGAGCGGTGGGACCACCACTTGTGCCCTGCGGGCATAAGCGCGATGCACCGCCTTGCTGTTGTGGCCGAGGGCTTCCTGGGCAAAGCGCTCGGGATACCCGCATTTGCGAGCCCTTTCCGCCCACGCGTAGCGGTAGGAATGGAGCGAGACCCCCTTGATATCCAATCCACGGGTTCGCTGCATGAATTCAGTGGCCCGGTCACCGGGTCGGACCGTTCGCAGGTAGGGGAACAGCGGCCCGTCTTTGGGCAACCGGCGCAGGATGGCCTCAATCGTCTCATCGAAGCGGATCAGCGCGTATTCTCCGGTTTTCTTGCGCTGATAGCTGATCACTCGTTGGCCCCAGTCGATGTCCTCGGTCCTGAGAAACGCGATGTCGGACTGCGACGCCCCGATGTGCCACGCGAGTTCATAAAACGCCTTTCTTTCCGGATTGAGTTCGCGGGCAATGATCTTCTGGTGTTCATCGAAGGTGATGGCCCGGCGTTCGCGGTGCCGGACGGTTGGCCACTGCCGTTTCGGGATGATCGGTGCGGGCACCCAGCTCATGTCCAAAGCGAAGTTGTGGATGCGACGGAGGTAGACGTTGGTCGAGACTTTCCCAAGTTCCATGGTCCGCAACAGATGTTCGGCACGCGTTTCGATGAGCGGTCGGTCGATGATGCCAGCGTAGGCCTTGTCCTTCGAAGCGATGATCCAACGTCGGTGGGTTTCGCCCTGCTTGAGCTTGAGGATCTCGGTGAGAACATCCCGCCAGGTGCGCGAGGCCGCCTTGGGATCGGCGGCCATCATGTAGGCGCGGGCCATCTGGAGGTTCACGAAGGGGACGGTGTGGGCCTCGTTGCGGGCGTGGAGCAGACGCTTGGCGCTGGTGCGGTCCTTGGTGCCGAGGGACTCTTGCCGCCCGGATTGGGAGTCATGGCACCAGAAGACTCGGCCGCGTCGGAACAATCGGAATTTCGGCTTCATAATCGTGTCGATTACGAAGCGTAAGGCGAGCGTCTTCCCTCGCGTTAGTCAGGTGTCAGGGAGTTAAGTCCGGTTAAGCCGGGGCCTGCTGGAGCAGACCATTTTGCTGACACTTTTGCTGACAGTCGGGCCTTTTTGAGGCCTTTTCCCCACCCAAATCCCCCGAAAACCGAGGAAAAGAGGCTGGAGGCGAGGGTCGGAATTGGACATCTTCGCGCCCTTTTCCTGCTCAAAAATAGCCAATGTTTACGGCTAATCAAGCAAACTCTGCCACTACTCGTTCACTACCCAGAACTACTCGTTTAGGCACAGTTTTGGACACAGTTGGCGCATCGGAAACCGCGAGTTCAAAAATGCGATTCAAGACCGAAAGGTCCAGCGACGGAGCCCTTGCCGGAAAGGGCGGGACCGGGATTCCGGGATCCTCGAAATCCGGGCCGAGTTGGTCCTCGCGGAACTCGGTCGCGTGAATTCAGGTCCCTATTTCCCCACTCCCGCCACTAAAGGAGTGATGAGACGGTGAATGAAAGGAGGTGAAAGAGAATCATAACCGCAAATCCCCGTTTATCCGGGATGGTGGCGGAGCGCGCGGCAGGGACGCGGCCGGTTTTGGAATTCGGGCGGCCCGTCCAAAACGTCGTGCTGCTGGGTCATGTGGAGCAGGCCAAGCTGGCGATAGGCGCTCCGCTCTCCTGCGGCTCCGCCTCCGCCTCCGCGAGTTGCGTCTTGGCTCTTTGGCCGCGATTCTTGTTCGAATACCATCCGTAATAGCGGATTTGGTGCTCCCCGATCTCCGGAACGTGCTGTGTCACCTCCACCATCCCGCAGGCGCGGGACAACGGATCAAAAATCTGGAAGTTGCGCTTGGAACCGGCCACCGGATCATCGCTGGCGACCTCGGGAAATCGCCCGAGGCGATTGTCTCCGGTGAGTCGTTTGGGAATCGTGAACACCAACTGCCTGTGGGCCACTTGGGCGCACACCTCCTCAGCCACCCCCCTTCGCCGAGGCTTCGGAGGGCAGGCCCAGACGGCTTTCTCCAGTGCCCGCTTCTGGTGGCCTGCCTGCGCCGAGGCTTCGGCAGGCAGGCAGCTCGGGCATACGCACCGGCCCCGACACGAAAACGCCACGAACAACTTGTGCGGGCACTTCGGCGTTAGCGCTAACCGAAATTGACCCGTCAGTGCTCACGAAGACTCACCCGCCTGGCGGAAGTGGTGGGTGGTAGCTTGGCCTTCCAAGGAGGGGTTGGAGACTCAAAGGACTTTGGGCGACCGGTGGAGGCTGAAAGCAAAAGAC
>CAMBEJ010000081.1 GCA_945865375.1 Akkermansia muciniphila
TTCGGCATCCCGCTTGTGGTTCGGCTTCGCAGCCTCATCCCGGACACCGCGTTTCGGTCGTGAACCGTCTAATTCGACCGGTGGGACTTTCACCCACGAGGTAACCAACTTCACTGGCGCACCCACGGATGACACGGATAGCACGGATAAGATGAGGGTGGATTCCCTCCCATCCGTGTCATCCGTGTCATCCGTGGTTGAATTCTCGGATGAAGTGTCGCTGTAGTGCTAATCCTAGCCAAAGATATTTGAAATTTGAACCACGGACTCGGACATGGGATTAACCACGGAAAGAATACCGAAATGGAACCGACGGGGGCAACCCAACGAATACCAAGCGGAATTATTCGGTCCCCTTTTGGTCCTGTTTCCGTGGTTCCCATTCTGAGAGATAAATCAGCGAGATTCGATGAGTCAGAATCTAATCGTAATCCACCCCTCTGTCTCAAGGGCCACACAACACCCGATGATTACGAGTAAGATTACGAAAAATGGAGGAATTGGGGTTGCGCGGGCATCACGCCTCGGGGGACTCCATTCGCGCCAGAACCTCGCGAAAAACGGCATCTGGTGAAAGTCGCGTCAGGCATGCCACCGGTTCCTCGTGGTTGCAGGTCGACTTCATGCATGGGGCGCATTCGATGGAGATTCTCAGGACTTTTTCAACCTGGCCATAGGGCCCTGTCCGTCGGGGATCGGTCGGCCCGAACACCGCCACGACCGGAGTTCCCACCGCCGCCGCGATGTGCATGGGGCCCGTGTCATTGGTGACCAACACGGAACACAAACGCAGCCATTCCACCGTTTCCGAGAGCAGGGTTCTCCCCGTAAGATCCAGGCACCGCTCTCCGCATGCTTTCCGCAGAGCCGCACCAGAGTCGGTGTCGTCTTCCCCCCCAAAAACAGCGATCCGTAGATCTTCAACTTCCCGCAACAGCTGCGTTGCCAAAGCCGCATAGTGATCGAGGGGCCAGCGCTTGTTGATCCATCGGGCACCAGGCTGAAAACCCACCCACCGAAACCCGTTCACCATCCATTTCTGTCGGATTTTTGCCTGGACACCCAGCCGGGATGGCATCCATTCGAAACGCCGGTTGGTCGGGACCCCGACCCGGCGTAGAACCTCTAAATTCCAGTCCACCGCATGGGTTTGTGGCGAAGGACGGCTGACCGCGAGATCGTAAAACGCGGGCGCTCCTTCCCGGGAGTCCTCCACTCCAACACAAAACTCGCCTCCGGAAAGCCAGGAAACCACACCGCTCCGAAGCAAGCCTTGCAGATCGATCACCCAATCGAACCGATGAGACCGCATGTCAAGAAGGCTCCGCATGGCCTCCTGCCAATGGAATGGCGAGACCCAGCGTTTTCGATCGAAGCGAAAAACCCCCGTTAAATCCGGGTCATCCTCAAGCAATCCCGCAAGAGGAGTTGCCACCCACCAGTAGATTTCGGCCTCGCCAAAGTGGAGTCGGAGCAGCCGGAGGACCGGGAGGGCGTGGACAACGTCCCCAAGGGAGCTTGGTTTGAGGATGAGGATCTTCAATCGCAATCCCAGGTGGCCCGACACAACCCCGAAGTTGGCGGGTGGAAGAGGGGCAAGGCCTTAACTCTGGAAAAAGCTGTTGAAACTCCGAAATACAGGACCCGTGCGAAACCAGAACGGGTCGGGGATAAGAATGGATTCACTCGAGAGGGGTACACGATTTTCGATACAACTCCTTCTCCTTTCCGATATTGGGTGTCTTGAGCGGTTTGAACTGCCGTCCTGAGGTTAACGCCCTTGAGACAGGCGTTCGGCAAGTCTTGGCGGCAACCCCGCCTCCAAAATTTTGCGCTGCACGGTGGCCATGTCGTAATCTAATCGGCGCAGTTCGATGGAGCCCTCCTGCAGATCATAGACCACATACGTCGCCTTTGGCACACCGTCTCTCGATTGACCCACGCTGCCTACGTTGACGAAATATTTTCGACCCGGTTCAGTCTTGAATTTTGAATAGGTCCCCCCGCGAACCATGCTGTCGCGGATGAAGGCGACAGGAACGTGGGTGTGCCCAAAAAAGCAAACGGCCGTGTTTTGGTAGGTGAAGCTCGCCGCGGCCGCCAGTTTGTCAAAGACGTAACCCCAACGTTGCGGCCCATCCAATGTGGCATGAACGATGGAGAAACTCGCCACCAACCGGAAATACTTCAGCTCCTTCAGCCATGTGCGCTCTTCCGGGTTCAACTGAGCTCGCGTCCAATTAACCGCCTCGGCCGCATGCGGATTAAACCCCTCGAGATCGGCATCCTCGGAACACATCTCATCATGGTTCCCCTTCACACAGGGCATGCCCATCCCGCGAATCACCTCCAAACACTCTTTGGGGTTGGCATTGTAGCCCACGACATCGCCCAAACAGGCATAATGAGTCACCTGCTGCTTCTTGGCATCCTCAAGGACCGCCTGAAGCGCCTCAAGGTTCGCGTGAATATCGGCAATAATCGCGTACTTCATTCAAAGGCTCGCTCAAATCAAGGCTCTTTCAAAATCCCAAAACCGCGGAGCATCCCGGTGGGCGGCCCCCAGACGACCCGCTCTCTCCGAATGAAACTCCCCACTTGGCTCTCACGAATCGCGTCGCAAAAACCCTCCAGCTCAGCCCGTTGCCCTTCGGCCACGAGTTCCACCCTGCCATCCGCCAGATTGCAAATGGTCCCAACCACTTCAAACCCCGTCGCGAGGACCTTGACCGCATATCGAAATCCCACACCCTGCACTCTCCCTGCGAAACAAACCGTCACTCGTTCTCGTTCCATACCACGAAGTCCTAGCGACGCGTCATGGCACAACCTGACCCAGACCCGAAGAACAGAACCTCTAACGACATGAACAAATCAAGCCATAAGCGTGCCAGCGTGCGCAACGATTTTTTAACCTCCTGCGCGAACGAGGCAGAGCCGTTCGCAAAATCGATCCTCGCGCCGTGGAGGCGTGTCCAAATGGTCACCCCTGGGTCCTTTTCTGGGCCTTTCGCTTCGCATCCAGCAAACGGCTCGTGGTTGTCTCCTCGGCACTGGGGGCTGCCAAATCTCCTCCCGGGCCGCTCGCCGCCCCGGCCTTGGAGGGTGGACCCGCTCCTGGTGCTCCGCCCTCCCCCGGGCCAATATCGCCAAGCCCCGACACGCGAGGCACCGCACCTCCATCAACGTTCGCCTGGGGCCGGAACAGATCGGGTGCGGCGGAAGGAGTCTGTACCGCCCTGACCGCATCGCGGCGCGCCAAAAGGGCTGCCAAGGATTCGTCCGTGGCACCGCTTGACTTCTTTGCCCTAAGCCCCAAAAGCTGGCGCATTCGAAGACTCAACTGACGCCATTCCTCGGCGTCCATCTGCACCCGTCGCACGCCCACATCGAACGGAAAAAGCACGATGGCCAGCTTCAGAAAAAACTCCCAAAGCTCGTTCGGCTGGAAAGTTTTTTGCCGGTCATGCGAAAATGGACCTGCCGCCGGATCTTGTGACGACAGTTCCCGACCACCGCCGACTTCGGCCAAGCGTTTTAGAAAACTCCGGTTGGGCTCGGTGTTGGCAAACTCGGGCGAATAATTGACGCTGGCCCCAAGAACTACCGCCCCCCGCACTTTGCCGTCGGCGATCTCCATGAGGTTGACGAGGTAGCCGCCAATTTCCTTGGTCGGAAAACGCACCTCATAACGCCCCGGCCCAGCTTGCGCCAGACGAAGCGTTTGTCGTTCCCCAGCGGGACTGAGCACAACCGCCTGCAAGTTTAAGAAATTCCGATAATTACCCTCTGCGTCCAACGCCTCAACACTCACCGAACCCTCTCCTCCTTCAACCGAGATCCGTGGGTCCAGATCGGTGTTGTCCACACGCCGCAAACTCCACTGGGCCACCTGCGACCAAAACTGCCGGTACTTCGGCCATTGAACCCAGTCGGCTGCCCATCGCGATTTCGCATCCGAAGTGAACGCAACGGCTCGACCCAGCCCATACTGCCAATGCGCGAGCAGCGGGTCGCCCTTATCCGACACCAACGGCACCTCGGCGCGCGGCTTGGGATTCGCCGCCACATAGCCGTGCAGCATCGGATACTCCCCGCCCGAAATCCCCCGGATCAGCTCGCTCGAGGCGACCATCTTCGGCTGAAACGGCTGCTCAAAAATCGCTGATTTCAAAACCACCGCCGTTTCTTTGATGAACACCTGTGGAAGCTGCGCGGGGTTCTCCACATGATAGAAACGGCCTCTTCCCCGTTCCGCGATTTCCCTCATGGTTTCCGGGCCCGAGTGCCCCGCGATGAGGATGGTGCTCACCGTGATCCGGTCCTTGACGATCTGATCCATCAACTCCGGAGGGGGAGGACCGGGGTCGCCGTCGCTAAACACCAGGATGTGTCGAAGGCTCGCGGTCGATTTTGCTAACCCTTCATGAGCCATTTTCATGACGTTCCTGAAACTCGGCAGATCCCCTTGGTTCATGCCGGCAATCTGGCGTCCGAGATTCTTTCTATCCCCCACCTTGGTCATCGGAAACAGCCAGCGGTCAACCCCATCCCACAGGACCACTCCCAGCTCATCGCGAGGGCCAAGGGCGTCCAGGACGCCCAGGGCTGTTTGGCGGGCAACCTGGTTGCCATTATTAAACTCCATCCCGTGCATGATCATCGCCATCGCCCCGTTGGGGAGCACCTTCTTGCTGCTCAACTCCATGTCCACAGGCAGCAAGGACTCCAAAGGGGTCCCCCTATACGCTCCCGCCGCGTAGCTCTGATCCCCTCCCACGCAAACTAATCCAATTCCAAAATCGCGCACGGCGCTCTCCATCAATTTCATCAACGTTTCCCCTAGGTCGCCCGCGGAAACATTGCTCAGAAATAGGGAGTCATAACTCTGTATCTCGGCCAGGTCAGTGGGGAATGCAGAGGGTTGCACAACCCGAACCTCGAGTTTGGAAACGCGCAGCGCCTCCACCAGCGAGGCATCCTCGGACGGGTTCGAAGAAACCACCAGAACTCGCGGATCCCCGCGCACGTTCGCGAAGGCCATCGCCCGGTTGTTTTGGGGCACTTTATCATCCGCCACCTCAAGTCGCGCATCGTACTTGTAAAACGCCGCATCGGGCAGGGTTTGGGCGAATGTGAAAAGGTTCTTCCCGGCGGACAGTTCGACCGTCTGTTCTCCAAGCAGGGCGTCATCGCGAAACAACCGCAGCGTCCCCTTCGCCTCGCGGTCGGACTCGGCGAACACCTTGACCTCGAAGGTCTGCCCCTTCTTGAGCTGGGAAGGAAGCGTGAATTTCTGGATCGAAACATCCCCACTCCGTGTCACACCAAGAGGCAGCACATCGACGCTCACACCCAACGGACGGACAGCCTCCACCGCAGCCATGGCATCGCCTAGGTTCTCGTTGCCATCCGAAATAATCACGAGGCGGCGCTGCCCGTTTTCAGGGAAAGCCGCTGTGGCAAGGCGGATCGCAGAAGCCATATCCGTCCGCTGGCCGTCCACCACGGCAAACAATTTTTGCACGCTGAGAACCGGGCTGGCCGTCCGTTCGATGCTGGCTTGAGAGCCAAACAGAACCACTCCAGCCTTATCGTGGTTCTGCTTGGCTCCCACAGCCTTCTGGACCCATTCCCTCGACGCCTCCTGTTGTCCCGACGGAATGCTGTCCGAACGGTCCAGCAAGAAAAAGACGTTCAAACCCTCCTGTGACTTCAACCTTTGGGCACCCGCGAGAGCCAGCACAAGACAAGACAGAATCACCAATCGTATGGCCAGCACCAGCCATCGCCGCCATCGCGAGAGCTGGGCATACGACCTCATCCAGAGCCAAACCACCCACCCAGCGCCAAGAACCAGCGCCGCCAGCCACCAAGGTTGGGTGCATTGGAATTGCATCATCGTCGACGCACCAGTTTTTGAACCCGATGATTCCCCGAGTCCGCCACAAGAAGATTCCCCTTCGGATCCAGTGCGAGGCTCCAAGGATTATTGTACTTTCCAGGCTCATCACCTCGGCCGCCCAGCACTTCAATCACCCCGCCGTGCTCGTCGAACACCTGCACGCGGCTGTTCCCGAACTCGCAGACAAACACCCGCCCTTCACGGTCAATCTGAATATCGTACGGATAGCTCATTTCTCCCAACCCGGAGCCCGGTTTTCCAAATGCCCGCAGAAACCTGCCTTCACGATCGAACACCTGCACCCTATGGTTGCAAGAGTCCGCAACATACACACGATCTTTCGCATCCACGGAGATGCCCTCAGGTCGATCAAATTCCCCGGGCCCGGTGCCCGCCCTCCCCCAGCTCCCCAGGAGCTCATCCCCCGCGCCCTTGAACCTTTGTACTCGTTCCCTTTCGCCAAATTCGGCGACGTACATTTCTCCGTGCGAGTTGATCGCTGCCGCGCGGGGCTGCGTGAATTGCCCCGGCAGCAGCCCTTTTTTACCCCACTGCTTGAGAAGTAGGCCATCGCTCTCATAATGGTTCACTCTCGAATAATGAGGCTCCAACACCACGATTCTACCCAACGAGTCCAGGCACATTCCCTTGGGTTTTCCGAGGTCGGTCTGGGGCATCTGCCATTGGAATTCATACTCACCCTGTTCCGAAAACCGCTGGACCCGGCCCGTCATGTCGACCACGAAGAACCGACCGGAAGAGTCCGCCGTCACGGATCTCGGTTTGTTGAACTGGCCCACTCCGGCGCCCCGCGTTCCCACGACTTGGACTCCCCTGAACAACGCGCTCTTTATTCCCACCTCGTTCTCGGGGCCGCCTCCGCTGCAACCCGCTAGCAGGACAAGCCCCAGAGCGCCCAGCCGACGAAAGCAAACCCACGCGACCCAAGGGGCCAGCGCCACCCCCACCAGCACGAGGCAGAGCGACATCACCTGCGCGGTATGCCCGTAGTGCAACAAGTTGAACACCATAAGCGACAGCGTTTGGGACCCCGGGGGTGCGATGATGGATAGAATCTCCACATCCCAAAGGCTCAATAAATAAATACCATACCAGGCCGCAGCTAGTTTCCCTGCGGCAAGGGGCGTCTGCACTCGAACTAAAAAATCCCATCGACCCCCGCCGCACAAACGAAAATCCTCGCCAAGCTCCCGCCGGGTCTCGCCAAAGCCAACGCGCGCTGCCGTCCAGGCGACGCCTGCGTAGCGCAGGGCGAGCCCCAGCAGAACCACCATCCAGCTCCCGTAGAGCCAGCCAAAACCTGGGCGGTTAAACAGCGCGATCAAACCGATCCCAATCGCCACCCCAGGGGTCCAGAACGCGGCCCACAAAACCCACCCCGCTTTCCACCCAGACAACAGGCACCCGCAGGTCAAGGCCAGGCTTGCCGCGCCCACGCCCGTCAAGATCGTCCGTGCTATCAAGCCCTGATTGGCTATCACCACACCCCCAACCCCAGCCCAGGTCTGGGGCGAGCCCAGCACCACCGCCATCGGTGCCAGCGCGGAAAAGAAGACGGCACACCAAAACACCGCGCCACAACCCAGAACAAACCGACGACCCAAGCGCGTCCACAGAACCCGCGTCAGCCCGCTCTCTCGCGCCGCGTCGTCCTTCAATCGCAATAAGCTAAACCGCCAGCCAAACGCGATGAGCACGATCCACTGCGGAACGCACTTCAGCATCGCCGCCCCAAAATCATAGGTTGTATTAAAGTCGATCCACATCGCGGCGGAGAGTGTCCTGGCTTGCAAGAGCGCCGGCACTGAGAATTGGTTCATAGCCAGCCCGAACACCAACAACATTGTTTGAAAAAAGGAGCCTCGCGCTGCCGGCAACAAAACATGCCATAGCAAACCCTTCCCTCGGAGGCGCGGATCACACTCCAAAACCGACCGATCCACGCCGGTCCAGGAAAAGGCCAAAAGCAGGGTGGCTATCGGCCAGTGAATCCAGATCATGACCCATAACAAGCCCGGATCCGAGAAGAGGCTCCATCCAAACCACCGATGCCAGACGCTCCCGCTCCCCGTGATCGCCATCCACACATCGACCACCAAAAACGCCGGAAGGGCCGCACCCACCACAACCAACCCGAGCGCGATGCGCCGGACCCACCCGGCGGTGGCGGCGATCCACAGCGCGCTGAGCCCTCCCAGAAGCGCACAGCCAATCGCAGTGCATCCGCTGATCCACAAGCTCGTCCAAAGCAATCCCAAGGTCATAACGCTACAGCGACAGATCGGCTTTACCACGCGGCATTCCAGACCCCAGCCTGCGGCTGCGGAGGACGCGCTCGATCTGCCTTTCATCTCCGACATTTTCCCACCCGCCGCTGCCTGGAAGGCCGCGCGTTGGGGCAAAGCGTCGCGATGGCGATAAACCACACCCCAAGCATCTCCACTTCAGTTTCATCTCAAAAACAGCTCCTTTAGCTGCGCTAGGACCCGATCGTGGGATCCGAAGATCTTCCTCCAATCCACAGGTTCCGCCATGCCTCTCTGCAGGCTCTCGTGAAGGGCTCCGGCTGCGGTCAATTTCTGGAGCGCAGCCTTCCCGAGGAGATACTGAAACAGCGCCTCCGCCTCGTCGGGATTTGGGGCGCCTCGCACCACAGCCACGGTGTTTGGGATGACAAGCCCCTCCTCCAGCAGGGAGATCCCTGCAACCGGAGCGCCGGCCCGCAGGACCATTTCCAGGTCGTCGGAGTCCGTGAGGGCCACCTCCACCTCGCCTCGAGCCACCCAGCGCGCCGCGACAGAATTTCCGTCCACCATCTTCGGCGCGTTGCCAGCGAAAGCCCGGCACCAGCCTTCCCAGTCCCGTTCCCCCCAGCGGCTGTGCAGCACCATGAAATGCGACGCCGTGGTTCCAAACATGGGGTAGGAGAAAGCGACCTTGCCCCGCCACGAAACGTTCGTCAGTTCGACCATCCCCCGCGGCCATCGCGATGGCGCGACAAGATTCGTGTTGACCACCAGCACTCTGCGCCGCTCTCCAAACGCGGCCCAGGGTCGCGCCGCACGCAACACCCCGCGCCGCTCCAGCACGCGCGTCCTGAATTCCTCGTTGTTCCAAAAAATATCGCACCGCGGATTCGGCGCCTCCGCGATCAGTCGGTTCACCAAGCCCACCGTTTTCACTGCCTCGCTGTCGAACACCGCCTTCACAGCGATGCCCGTGTCTCGCGTGAATTCCTCAAACAAAGGCGCCGCAAAAATCTGATCCTGTGAAGCGTAGACCACGACCTCCCGCCCGGCCTTGTGCCGGCAGCCAGACGCACAACACACATGCCCCAGCAAGACCGCCCACAAGAGAGCTCGTGCCCTCGTCACAACGAAAACTTTAACCCCCTTGATGAAGATGATTTTCACACGCTCCGCCGATGGTAATACCACCACTCCCAAAGCAACACACCCAACCCCATCGCGGCGATCCATCGCCAAGCCTCGAGGTCGGCCCGCTTCAGCGTCGTGGTGCCCACACCCGCGTGTTTTCCGAGGCGCAGCTCGTCGCGAGGCCAGATATCGCTCTCAGCCGGATCCGAAATATTCAAAGCAAACCGTGCGCTGAGGGCCCCTGCCTGGACCTTGTAAACCCCGGCCCGCCCGGTGTCCCCAAACAAAATATCCCGGGAGCCTGGCTCCAGCTTGATCGAACGTTTGGACTGGTCTGGCAGCGTGACCTCGAACGCGGACAACCCCTCCAGAACAGCAAGTCTCAACGGATCGCCGGTCCGCATTGTGGTCGAAGCGCCTCCCGCCGCACCCGAACTCAGCCACTCCAACGCGTTCGCGATAAAGATGGGAAACGACACACGCAACGGCCAGGTGCTTTGATACACATCGAACCCAACCCAGATCACCTTGTGCCGCTGAAATTCTCCGGCCAGCACCAGCGGCGTCTGCGCCGCGTCCACCACATTCAACGCCCACGAAGGCGCTTTCACGACGAGTGCCTTGGCAATTTGAATATTTTCCAAACCCACGGACCGCAGCAGAGGGTGCGTGGGCTTCCAATCCACGATGCCCCCCACCTCGGCTTCGATGGCATTGGTAAACCAACCGGGCCGCGCGGACCGAAACGCCAGCATGCTGACCTCTGGCCACACGGTTGGAGCGACCCCGTCCAACACCACCACATCGGCGTCCAACTTGCCCACCCCCAGGCTGGGCGCGACCTCCAAGCGAACATGCGGGTTCGATCTCAAGGCTTTTTCAAGAAACCCATTCCCAGGAGTCACCAGCAGCGCGCGAACCGGGCGCGGAAGCTGGCTCACAACCGAAGCTTCGTTATCGACGAGAAGATCATCGGCAAGATCCAGCCTGGCTGTGAAAATGGCTTCTAAAGCGCCCTGTTGCGCGGTGAAGACCTGCGGAGATGACCCGCGTGCCTCGAGGCTCAGGCTGCGCGCCTCCAAAACCGTCCCTTCAAGACGCAGCTCGAGCACCGTCTGCACCGCGTTCGAACTAAAATTTGCCACCGTGGCAAAAACCATCCGCTTCGTCGGATCATCCGGATGCCCCCGAACATCCATACTCACAATCGCCGCGTTGTTCCCGCGCTCACCCATGCGGTGATAGATTATTCTTAGGCCTTTGTTGTCGAACTCACCGAGGTCCGCTGCCGCTCCGTCGCTCAGCAGATGTATCTCGGCCGCAGGCGCATCCTTCGTCAACGTCTCCGCCAGTTTCAAGGCGTCAGCAAGGCGTGTCGGCGCGTCCGAGGGTGAACAAGCCTCGATCGCTCGACGCAATGCCGACTTCAGGGACGTGGGCGACTGGCGCACCTCTGTGAAACCTCCTGCCTGAACCACCACCATCTGATCTCGGTCCCGGAGTCCTGCGACCAATTTGAGCGCCTCGACCTTCGCGGATTCAAAGCGCGTCGGCTTGCCGTCTGTAGCGCGCATGGAGGCGGACGCGTCGAGGATCACCACCTGCAGCCGGCCCGAGGAAAGCTCCCCTCCAAAATAGGGGCGCGCCAGCGCCATCACCGCCAGGAGTAGCAGCAGCACTTGCAACACCAGAAGCCAGTTGTGACGCAAGCGCTGGAACGGTGAGCTGGCTTGTGTCTCAGCGAGAAAACGCTGCCATAACAAAGTGCTCGGCACAATGCGCGTGGTTCTTCTCCGTTTGAGTAGATAAAAAACCACCACCACCGGGATGGTCGCCGCAAACACGAAGGCCATTGGTGATAGAAATCTCATCCCCAAACCTCCGCCTCACGCAACTGACTCAAGAGTAGATCCTCAAGTGCGCAATCCGAGGAACATTGAAAAAAATGAATGCCACGTCCGCTGCAATACTCACGAAGGCGTTGCACATACTGCCGTACCACCCGCGAATACGCCTCCATCCTGTGCCGTCCGAAAGTGACCTCCTGGGCAAGGCCCGTCTCGGAGTCCACCAGACGCAGGTCCCCATAGGCCTGAGGATTCAGTTCTTCAGGGGCCAGAATCTGGACCGCGCTCACCTGAAAACCTCGCGAGACCAACGCCTTTAACCCGCTCTCGTATCCTCCGACATCCAGAAAATCGCTCAAAACCACCGCCACTCCCGCGTGCGGTGCCTCAAGGGCGCCACGCTTCAACGACTCGTTGAAGTCCGCCTTTCCACCCGGAGCCAATCGGGCCAGGTTCTCTAGGAATCGCATCGACGATTTCCGTCCGCGAACAGACCTCAACGCTCCGCGAGCCAAAATCGACTCCCTCGACGGTTCCTGTCCTCCGGAGCTCTCGCCAGTTTTGAGGCTGAAAGGACGCCCCGCCAGCCCAGGGAACAAGCACACCGAAACCCGATCGAACCCGCACAGGGCCACATACCCGATCGCCGCCGTGACCTGACGAGCAAAATCGAATTTCTGCGGTTCACCAAAACCCATCGACTCGCTGGCGTCGAGAAAAACCGTGACGGGCAGCTCTCGTTCCTCCTCGTACAACTTTAAAAAAAACCGATCCAGCCGGCCATACAGATTCCAATCCACATAGCGCAAATCATCGCCTGCAACATAATTGCGATAGTCCGCGAATTCGACCGATTGCCCGCGGGACTGGCTGCGGCGTTCGCCTCGGAGGGAGCTCTTGGCCCGCCGCTTAGCCAGCAACTGAAACTGCTCAAGTCGCCGGAGCAGATCGGGAGTGAGTAACGCCTTCACGCCCGCGCCATCTCCACGTCCCGGGGAACCGCCTTTTGAATCTCCCTCAGGACATGGTCCGTGGTGATGCCTTCCGCTTCGGCTTCGAAATTCAGAATCAAACGATGTCTGAACGCCGGTAAGAGGATCTCCTCGATATCCTCAAAACTCACGTTGAAGCGACCTTTTGTCAGCGCGAGAACTTTCGCGCCGAGGATCAATGTCTGACCGCCGCGCGGGCTGCTGCCGAATCGAAGATATTGGTTGGCCACAGGTGCCGCCGTTTCGGTTTTCGGATGCGTCGCCAGCACCAGCCTCACCGCATAATTTTTTACGTGGCTGGCTACAGGCACCTGCCGGGCCAGCTTTTGAAGCGCTATCAACGATTGGTGGTCCATGACTCGCTGGACCTCCACGGTCACCCCTTCCGTCGTGCGCGTCAAAACCTCGGTCAGCTCCGCCGCCGAAGGATAGCCCACCACGAGCTTGAAAAAGAAACGATCCAACTGCGCCTCAGGAAGCGGATATGTCCCCTCCTGATCGATGGGATTCTGTGTCGCTAGCACAAAAAATGGCTCTGAAAGCTTCCGGATCTGCCCCCCCGCCGTCACGCTCTTTTCTTGCATCGCCTCTAACATCGCGGACTGCGTTTTAGGCGTGGCCCGGTTGATCTCATCGGCCAGCACCAGGTTCGCAAAGATTGGGCCATGCTGGAACTGGAACTCACGGCGGCCGTTCACATTTTCCACGACAAGGTTGGTGCCCAGAATATCGGCTGGCATCAAGTCGGGCGTGAATTGGATTCTGTTGAAGGACAGGTCCAGCGCCTGCGCCAGTGTGCGGACCAACAGGGTCTTGCCCAAACCCGGGACTCCTTCCAACAAGACATGGCCCCCTGCCATTAACGAGATCAACGTCCCATTGACGATGGACTCGTGGCCCACGATCACTTTGCCGATCTCCGCCCGCAATTTCTCGTAGGCCTGGCGGAACGACCCGATTTGCGCGTCCAAATTCATGCCGCTACTCCTTCAAATCGTTGAAATAATCCCGCACCGCCCCCCGATACGCTCTCGGCACCTGGTCCTGGCTTAAGGCGCTCTGCGCCTGGCTTTGGGCCGTGGGAATGGATTCCGTAAACGACACTCGGCTCTGCCCTTTGACACTCAGCCCTTTGAGGGTGATGCTCGGCATCGGGCCGCCGGGGTTCATCTGCCCTTTGACTTTCGTCGGCACCAGCCCGTCCGACCGGTCGTCCGGGCGGTCGCTGTGTCCTTTAGAGTCTGTGTCAGCGCGGGGGACTCCCGTGTTGTCCCACCGCTCGGTCACCTCAGGCAGCTCTGACAATTGCGATTCCTCGTCAGCCCAGGTGCCCACTCCGCGTCCCGCTTTGC
Organism: Akkermansia muciniphila; assembly: GCA_945865375.1. Classification (GTDB taxonomy): domain Bacteria; phylum Verrucomicrobiota; class Verrucomicrobiia; order Limisphaerales; family F1-80-MAGS106; genus F1-80-MAGS106. The sequence continues at coordinate 13,495 of CAMBEJ010000081.1, forward strand.
CGTTTTTTCCAGCCTTAGGCGGACCCTTGCACTGGCCCCATGCCATCCCGTTGCCGATGCACATCTGCGCCTTCTGAAGCGCGTCCAGGCTCGCCATCATCGACTCACCGTCCGCCATGTCGGCCATCAATTTTTCGAGCTCCTTGGCCGCCTCGGCCAGGGACTGGCGAGCCTGGGTTTTTTCACCGGCCACCATCTGTTTTGAAGCCCGCTTCAAATGCTCCGCAACCTTCCCGTAAGGACTCGCCGGCTTGATGGCTTCACTGACTTCACTCGTGATCTTTTCCAACTCCTCCGTGGTGAGCCCCTCCTTCCCCAACGCTTTCTGCATCTTGGAAAGGGTTTGGATGGCGGCCTCTGCCTGCCCGTTTTTGAGCTGTTCCGCCAGGTTTTTCCCCGCCTGGTGCATTTCGTTTTGCATCGACTCCAACGCACGCGCCATCTGTTCCATCTTTTCCAGATCTTTCTCGGCTAGATCCAGGTTCTTCAAAACCTGGTCGATCTCCGCGTTCTTCAGCGCTTCGATCGCCTTTTCGAGATTCGGAAGAGAGGCCCCTAACTCAGTGGCTTGTTTCGCCAGATCGGACATCGTTTTGGCCATCGCATCCATGGCCTGTGAGTCCGCGCTCCCTTTCTTACCGGACAACCCAGAAGCCGCCTCCCGCGCTTTTTCAAGATCTTTTTTTAGCTTCTCAAGAGCTTTCGAGTCTCCGGCGTTGCTGCCGAGCTGCTGGGTCATCTCGTCGATTTTCTTCCGCAGCGCCGCGTTGTTCGCCCCTTCTGAGCCGCTGTTCCGCGACCTTTCCTCCAGCTTTTTAAAGGCCGGGTTCTTCCCCAGTTCCTTGGCTTCCTCCTTGAGCTTGTCGGACAACATCGCGAGGTCACGCAAGGCTTCGGCACGAGTCAGGCTGGTCCGGGCAAGGTGCTCACCCAATTCCTGGACCGCTTCCATGGACTTCCGCACAGGCTCCAGGGCCGGCGGACGAGAGTCCAGATGACGCTTTACGAACTGGGTCAGTTGCTTTCCCGTGTCGCGAATGTTTTCCGCGTCCTTCCCCGACTGCTTCTGTCGTGCCGTGCGATACTCTGGAACGAATCCGAGCCCCGCCCCCACCGCCAACACCACCACAACCCACTTGCAGACCTGGGGCAGTTGGACGGGCAAAAGTTGAGTCAGATGAGTCTCTTTCAAAACGCGGGCGGCATCCGCCACCACCAAGTCTCTCCAGGCGCCGGACGTCGGCCGGCTGCTGACTTCCAGGGCCGTGCTCAACCTTTCCTTGGCCCCCTGATGCGAATCCACGAAACGAGCCACCTCCATCAGGGAAAAACGACGCCAGCCCGCTGCGATCGCGCAGGTAAAAGCGAGGCAAAGGCCAGCCCAACCCGCGCGGTGAACCCACGCCTCCGGGATGGGAAACACTTTGAAAACAACCACCGTCAGAAGAAACACGCTGCCACCCCACAAAAGTCCTTCCCAAAGTCCTGTCCACAAACGCAGCAATTGACGTCGTCTGGCAGCGTGCCCCAGTTGGGCCTCTATCCACTGAATGTCGCTCATAGTGCCAAGGATGGAAGTGGTTGCATTAAGCGCCTCAACCATTCTCTCAACCGCGCCAAATAGCCAGCATCAAAAATGGGCACCCCAACCAAAGGGGCGCATCCCAGATTTGTTCCGGACCTTCTCGTAATACTAATCAAAGATATTTGAAATTTGAACCACGGACCCGGACATGGGATTAACCACGGAAAGAATACCGAAATGGAACCGACTGGGGCAACCCAACGAATACAAAGCGGAATTATTCGGTCCCCTTTCGGTCCTGTTTCCGTGGTTCACATTCTGAGAGATAATTCAGCGAGATTCGATGAGTCAGAATCTAGCCAAACAGATTTGAAATTTGAACCACAGAGGCACGGAGACACAGAGGGGGAAAAGACAGGGGGAAAAGTTTGGTTTCATTGTTTGTTCTTCTCTGTGCCTCTGTGCCTCTGTGGTTCAAAATCTGAGATGCACACCGACCGAACGTGCGTCGCAGAGGTTGGAACTTGCCTCAGCGTACGCCCCAACCATCCCTACCCAGTCGTCGCCGGTCAATGGCCGCCGTGAGGAGGTTCACTTTCGAGGACCTGCGAGGGCACTCGTCTCACACGGCTCGACGGAAGCTTGGCTGGTTTGATAGCCGCCGAAAAGCCTCAAAAAATTCACCTCAACCCTGGCGGCGAACAAATCCTCCTCCTCACCCCACATCCGGGCGGCGAACTGGTACACCGCTCTCAGGTTCGCAGGGTGGTTGAGGGCCTTGCCCGTTGCCGCCTCCACCAATGGAAAACCGGTGAGTGACAGCGGCGGCAACTGGTCGGGAGCGTCGGTTTCAATCAGCAACCGGTCTCGTGGAACCTCGAGGAAAGCGTGGCGCTGGCGGGATCTGCGGTCGTGAGCAAAGTCGCCAGGAAACGAGAAATAGGCGCCCAATCCCGCAAGAGGCTTCACCATTTCTTCAGGTCCACCGTAGGAATGCAGCATGAACCCGCGACGTGGAAGCGGTTGGGACCGCAGGAGGTCGTACAGGCACCCCCACGCCTTCAGGCAATGGATGCTCACCGGCAGATCGCGCGCGGCCGCGAGACGCAGGGTGCGGTTGAACACCTCCTTCTGCACCTCCAGGGTCTGCTCACATTTCCACCGATCCAACCCGATCTCGCCCACCGCGGACGGAACTTGGTCCAGATACCAAATCAGGCGCGTTTCCCAGTCTTGGGAGCGCTCCTCCACATACCAAGGATGGCAGCCAAACGAAGGAAGAACGGCGGGAAAACGGCGCGCCAGCGCCAAGACGTCCCCCCAGTCCGATTCACGGCAGCCGTTGACCACCATGCGTTGGACGCCTTGATCGGCAGCCTCAGCAACCAACACCTCGATGTCCTTTGGAAACCGGGGATCTTGCAGGTGATTGTGGGCATCATAGAGCCGGGTCATCATTTGAACGACGACTTTACGGTTTGAACTTTGCAGGCGCCACCTTAAGATGCGCGCGTTGTTGAATGAATTTACAGGCCCCATCCACGCCACCACGCGTTACTGCGCGGTGGTTGGTTTCCCAGTCAAACACTCAGCCTCGCCGGCCATGCACAACGCGGCCCTGGCGAGTTTGGGACTTGATTGGCGCTACCTCGCCTTCCCGGTGCCGCCTCAAAACTTGCAGGAAGCACTGCGCGGCGCGATGCGAATGCGTTTCGTAGGCATGAACTTGACCGTTCCCCACAAGATTCTTGCCCTGAACATGATGGATGCCTTGGATGAAACGGCGCAAGCCTGGGGCGCCGTCAACACAGTGCGGTTTGAGGGCCGTTTTCACGGCCAGGAATGGCTTCCTCTGGCCCAGTTGCCTGCGGACGCCGATGCCGGACTGGAGTTGCGGGCGAAGGGGTTTAACACGGATGCCGATGCCCTGCTGCGCGCCCTGCGCGAAGATCTGGACTGGAAACCCCAGGCTTCAAACGTCTTGGTCCTCGGAGCAGGAGGCGCCGGGCGCGTCGCGGCGCTCCGACTCGCCGCAGAAGGAATCGCCAAGCTCTTTCTGGTGAACCGGACGCTTTCGAAAGCCGAGGCCCTGGGGGATGAAATCCGGCAGCGCTTTCCCGAAGTCCAAACCAGGGTGGGTTATCCCCCAAAGGATGTGGACTTGCTCATCAACGCTAGTTCAGTGGGTTTGAACCCGGAAGATCCCCTGCCCTACGAAGCGTCTCAATTTGACGTCAGCAATGCGCGCCTCGTCTTCGACATGATCTATCGGCCCCGTGAAACACGGCTCCTCGCCAAAGCCCGAGCGGCAGGTTGTCGCGCTTCGAATGGACTTGGCATGCTCCTCTACCAAGGTGCCAAAGCGTTGGAAATCTGGACCGGCACGCCCGCCCCCGTAGAGGTCATGCGCCGTGCGCTCCAGGCAGCGATCTATACTGAACTCGAAATCCCATGAATGCTCTGATTTATGTTTGATGCCCGAATCTGGGCCGCTGTGCCTTTTCATTTCTGGTCGGTTGTCTTGTTCGTTTTTGGGAGCATGGTAGGCAGTTTTCTTAATGTTGTGATTTGTCGGCTTCCGCGGGGCGAAAGCCTGGTGACCCCAGGGTCTCACTGTCCCAAGTGCAACGTGCCCATACCCTGGCATCGTAATCTTCCGCTCATAACCTGGGTGAGTCAGCGTGGCCGATGCGCCGCATGCGCCGCCACAATAAGCCCGCGCTATTTCGTGGTCGAACTGGTCGGCGGCCTCTGCTTTCTGGGGTGTTGGTTGAGGTTTGGCGAGATGTCCCCCACCCTGGCGCTGGTTTATTGCGTCCTCATCGGGGGGTTCATCGCCGCCACGGCCATCGATTTTGAACACTTTATCATCCCGGATGAAATCACTCTTGGCGGAGCCGTAGTCGGCGTGTTGTTGTCAGGGGTGGTGCCGGGCATGCACAACACCACACTGGCTTCGAGATCCGTCCTCCAAAGCCTCCTCGGGCTCGGCGTCGGTGCCGGCGTGGTCTATGCAATTCTGCGGCTTGGAAAACTGCTGTTCGGCCGCCAACGCTATGAGCTCCCCCCAGAGACCAAAGTCCGGTTCGAGGAAACAAAACTCGTGATGCCTGACCAGGAGATCCATTACGAAGAAATATTTTACAGGCCCTCCGACACCCTTTATGTCCAGGCGCAAACCGTGAGTCTGGTCCTCAAGGATCTCTCGGGTCCGCTCCCTGAAAAAACCTGGCAAAATGCCACATTATCCCTGAACCCAAGCATGTTGAAAGTGGATGCGGAGTCGTTCAATCCCGAGGAAGTTCACTCGTTGGAAGTGGCGACCGATCTCATTGTCATTCCGCGTGAAGCCATGGGGCTGGGCGATGTCAAGTTCATGGCCGCGATTGGCGCTTTCCTCGGGTGGAAAGCCGCCGTGTTCAGCCTGATGGCCAGCGCGGTGATCGGCTCCGTGGTGGGTATCACGCTCATTGCGCTGAAACGACAATCGTGGTCTGGACGTCTGCCCTATGGCCCTTATATCGCGCTCGCCGCAACTCTGTGGGTCTTCGGAGCCCGCGAGTGGGCTGCCAAGGTGTTCCCGTGGTTCTGAACATCCGGGCAATGCTCACTAAATCGGTCGAATCGAGTTGGGGTCCTGAGGTGGTTCTTCGGCTCGGCCTGATTCTTCATCCTAATTCCGGCAGTTGATTTAGCCAGGAAAGAACGCAAAGAACGCAGAGAGAATAAGTTCTGAAAGGAATTTCTCGACTTCGTCATTCACTTGCTAGATGACCAACTTTTCGTTGACATTGACCCTTGAAGCCCTTCTCTTTGCGCTCTTTGTGCTCCTTGTGCTCCTTTGTGGCGATTCCAATCACGGTTTTAGGTGCATAGGCTCTGGTTCACAGGGCTGATTCAAGAAAACAGCTGCCGCCCAGCCGGACGGGACGGAGCGCCGATTTCCAATCGGCTTGGGAGCGCGACCGGCGGATCCGTGAAGCAAAGCCGGCTGGAAGCCGGCGCTCCGTTTTCTTGAATCAACCCTGTCTGGTTCAAAATGCCTCAATCGCTCAGTTGACAAAAGAGGGCCAAGGACTATTCTGAGGAAGTATTTTTAATACGAGTTTGATTCGGGTGGCAGTACGTTTCTTCAGCGGGGTTCCCCACCCCCACCTCCTTGGCGTCTGCTGCCCGGATCATTTTTTTAGTGCTTCACGCTCGTCGCGAGGAACTCCAACAAAGAAGCTAGATCTGGTGCCGGTATTGACTCGTAACCCGTAGGCATGATGGACACATTCGACCCATCCAGAGCTGTCAAATCTTTGCGCGCCAACACATGTTTTTGCCCGGTCAAATCAAGGATCTCGATGCTCGTTACCGTCTCAGCATCCAACCGTCCCGAAACGGTTTCCCCAGACTTGGTTGTCGCGTTCCATAACCGGTAGTTCGACTCAACCGAACGGTTTGGATCGAGGATCTCGACAAGGATGTCTCCGCGATCGCGTGCTCCAATCCCGGTCAAGTCTGGACCGATGGCTGCCCCGAGTCCTTCGAGCTTATGGCACACAGCGCAGTTCGCCGTGTAAACCTCCTTGCCACGCGCCACATCCCCCTGTTTCGTGGCGATGGACATGAGTTTGCGAATGATCTCCTCACGATCTCCCGAGATTGCGTTGGTCGCGGCTCCCAGAGAACGAGCCCGAGAAGCCACTGCTAAATCCGGGCTCAGCCTCAATTGCTGCCAGTGCTCCGGTCCCAGATCGTCCCGAGGAATTTTTTGCTGTTCCACGGCGTCCAACAACTTGTGGGACCACTCCACACGGCGGTTCAGTGTGGCAATCGCCACTCGCCGTTGAGCAGGCGTAAACCGTTTCCACGCGCCAAGCAGGACGGAGCTCGATTCCGGTTTTCGACTCTCACCGATCGTCGCAAGGAGGGCTGCGGCAAAGGCTGGGGCCGACTGGACGGTAATCTGATCGAGCACGGATTTTAACGTTTCAACCTCGTCCTGGAGGCGGATCAACTCCCGGGCAGCCGAAACCCGCGCCTTGTCATCCGAGGCTGGATCGGCGATCTGGACTTTGAATGCCGTCACGAGCTCGTCGATGTCTTTTGCGAAGAGGTCACCCGCGCCCCACATTTTTGACAAAGCGACGAGTCTTCCCTTATTCGCTGGATCACTCGATTGCAAAAGCCTCTGGAGCAATTTCCGGAGCCGCTCATCAGCCTTGTAGCGGGCGGTTTCTGGCCAACCGGCGAGCAGGCCGTCTAGAAGAGCCCCTTGGGTGACGCCGGGCACATTTTTGAGAGAGTCGAGCGTGGCGGAAATCGCTCCGATAGGGGCCTGGCTTGCGTGATGAGCCGCCACAATTCTTACCAAACCCGTCAACTCCTCTGACCACGCGGGCCCGGACGCCAAGAACTGCGGCAGGAACTCCTCATGATTCCGCGATGCGGCACAGGTGGCTGCCTCGCGGATCCATTTGTCTTGGACGTTGCTTTTCTCCTGCAAAGCGACCGCTACCGCATGGGCGAGAGCCTCCTGCGGAGACATCTCCGCCATGGCGAGAAAGCCTGCCAGACGCACCTGGGAGTCGGCGTCCTTCAGCACTCCGGCTTCAATCAACGCGCGCGCCGCCGCCGCGTTCCTCGGCAACACCATCGCCGCCGTGCGTCTCACGCCCGCCGACGGATGCTTCAACGCCCCCGCAGCTTCCAAATACACTGCTTGTTCGTCAGCGCGGACGACCCCGAGCCCGTGCAGAGTCCACAAGGCGTGGATCGCCCCGGCGTTCAAACCCACTTCATCGACCTCCCGAGATCGCACCAAATCAAGCAAGCCCGGAACTGCGTCCACGCGCCTTCCCTCAACCAACAAACGCTGGGCGTGCAACCGCCACAGCTGATTATCCCCTTTCAAAGCGCTCAACATTTCAGAGATGAATCCGAGCTGGGGACGAACCCGGGCGTGTTTCGCCACCGCTTCGGATTTTCCAACGCCCGTGTAAACAACGCGATAGATGCGTCCGTGGCGCTTGTCACGCAAGGATGTTTCGTAAGCGTTGCCTCTTCCGGTCTTGAACCCGGCGGGAGTCGGGTTGTGTTGAACGATGTAATTGTACCAGTCGATCACCCACAGCGCCTGATCTGGCCCCACCTCGGCGGCAATCGGAGCGCTCCACTCGTCGTCGCTGGCGAGAAAACTGCCCAGGTTGACAGCGTTAAAATCGGCCCCGGCGGAATCCAAGCGAAACCAACCCACCAGATGGCCTGTCGGCTCCGTCACAAACGCAACCTTGTTCCAATACTCCCGAGGAAACGCTCGCGCAGTATACAGAGCATGGCCCGCGCCCGCCGTATAAAAGCCGTGCTGATCCACTTGCCTGACTTTTTTGGTGATCGGAAAGATCGCCTGGCTGTCCGCGATGGTCTCCATCCGGGCGGCGGACCCTCCTTGGACTTGTTCATAATAACGGTTTGGGATCGCCATGTGCCAGCTCGCATTCCTGTTGGCAGTGGATCCAAACACAACGCCCTCCTCGCTCAAGCCAAGCCCCCAAGTGTTGTTATTACTGGATCGGACAAACTCCATCTCGGAGCCATCCGGCTTGAAACGAAAAACACCCATCCCAAACTTATGCTTTTTCCCGCCCACAAGACCCTCAAATCCGGAGTAGCCCACCGTCCCCCAAATCCAATTGTCCAACCCGTATCGCAAGTTGTTCGGTCCCGCGTGTGTGTCCCCGATGCCCCAGCCTGTGAACAGCACACGACGAACATCCGCGACATCATCTCCATCCGTATCTTGCAGAAAAACCATGTCCGGTGCCTGCGACACAATCACGCCCCCAGCCGAAAACACCAAGCTCGTGGGTATGCTGAGCTTCTCAGCAAACACCGTGAATTTGTCCGCACGCCCGTCTCCATCCGTATCGACGCAGATCTTGATCCGATCCCTCCCCTGCCCCGCAGGACGCATCTCGTTGGGGTAATCCAAAGTTTCCGCAATCCATAATCGCCCGCGATGGTCCCACGCCAATGCAATGGGCTTCGTAATCTGGGGCTCAGCCGCCCACAGCTCCGCCGCGAAACCGGGCTGCATCACCATGTGCATCGCGGATTCACCAGGCGCCAGAGGAACCTGCATGGTCCGAATCTTTTCCGCCTCGGTCCCCCATTTAGCGCCCGCCACATAATTGGGCATTGCGTCTGGTGACGCCACGAACTCAAACGGCCTTAACCCTCCCTTCGCCTCCAAAGCGTTCCGTTCAGGAAGCGTACTAGCCCCCATCAAAGAGACATCAAAGCCCAGTGCCACGACGTAACTTATCGCCCAAACAATCGGTCCGAACCTGCTTCCGTTCCTCATAATGTTCCGTTCCTTACGCATAACCGAGTCAACCATGCTCAACTTCCTTTTCAGATTCAAGAGGCCCGTGCCCGGAGCGCTGTCAAATGCTCTTTCACCAGATCGAGGGCGCGAGCCCGGTGGCTGATCCGATTTTTTACTTCCTCGCCTAATTCCGCAAAGGACAGGGTGAACCCGGACGGGATAAACAAAGGATCGTATCCAAAGCCGCCCGACCCGGAAAGGGTCATGGCTATCGAACCTTCGCATTTTCCCTCAAACACTCGTTCTCCACGATCAGCATGCTCCTGGAGGGCTTCCAAGCCGGTTCCGAGCCCGCATTGGGACGATGCATCATCAAGCGGTGAGGCGTGTCTCTGCCGAGCCGACGAATCAGCGCCCGGGTGCCCATGCTCTCGAGGGACTAAATAAGGGCTCGTCAGGGCACCCGCGCCACCCGGTTCATGGGGAAATTCTGGCGAATCAACCACAGGCACAACGGCAATGGCACAGCGGAACCGCGCGGTCCTGCCAGAGGCTTGGACTGACTTAAGAGCCGCCAACAACTTCGCGTTGTTCAGCGCGTCAGGCGCATTTCCATCCCCGCTCTCCGAGGCATACCTAGCGGATCGAACCCCGGGATCCCCATCAAGAGCATCGACCTCGAGACCCGAATCGTCGGCCATGACAAATGTCACTCCGCTCACGAAGGCCGGCGTCCTGTGCCTCCTCAACCAGGACGCCAAGGCCAGGGCCTTTTTCAAGGCGTTCCCGGCGAATGTTTGAGCGTCCTCGACCACATCCGGGGCCGGAGGCAGATCGGCGAGGGAAAGGCATCGCGCGCCGACTCCAAGAACGGCCCGGATCTCGCCCAACTTGTGGACGTTTCGAGTAGCAACAATGAAAGTGATCACCGCACCCGGAAAAACCGGCGTTCAACGGCCTTGGTTTGGTCATCGACGAAGGTGAACGGAGAGGTTCTGGTTGCTAAAACACTCCAGATCCCAAGGTCCAACGACCCTTCAACAGAGTAGGACTCCCCTAGCGAGCCGGTCACGTTAAACTGGAACCTCCCGTCGGGAAGCAATGCGGGATTTTCAATCCGGGCTGCAGTCTTGGCGGCTTTGACCGTGAAGGTTACCGAAGCCGATGTAGTCGCGGCACCCCCATTATCGGTTGCTTTTGCGGCGATGACATAAGTTCCGGCAGCGGCCCCTAGAATGGGGGCAACAAAAGGGGCCTTCGCCACCGATGCCACCACAACACCGTTGACGAGAATTTCCACATTCGCGATGGTTCCATCAGAATCGGTGGCATCCACTGAGATCACTCCATTGAAGGGTTCAGTAGCGACTTCCCCATCTTTCGGGGTTTGAACAGCGACTTTCGGCGGTTGATTGACCGGCGCTGCGGGGCTTACCTTCACCGTGCCCGTCATAAAGGACCTATGGGGCGTACAAAAGTAGCTGAACGTTCCTGCTTGGCTAAACGTGAACTCGAAAGTCCCGTTCAACCTGAGCAACGCACTTTTCCACAAGGACGTCGTGCTGACTGTGTCGTGGGCAGTGGTGTCTTTCTGAAGCCATCGCACAGTATCGCCTTCTTGGATGGTGACGGTGTTCGGAACAAAGGAAAGGTTCTTCATCTCCACCACAACTGTGGCGGCATTTGCCCCAAGTTCATGCGAGCAAATCCATGCCAGAAAGATGGATGAAAACGCTGCTATTTTAACGGTTTTTCCGATCATTTTTTCCATAAGATAAAGCCACCGAGATCCATCACAATTATCTCAACACACCAGCTCACAACTCCTGACGCCGACCGCATTCACCCAACGCCCAGCTCATGAATCAAAACTGTTCGCATTGACGGGGAGACACGAGGGCACCCGGCACTTCAGTCTCTGCTACTTTAGAAACCCTCGCTGCTTAAGCCAAAAAACACAGTCCTTCGCCCAAGGATGGACGTTCTGGTAAGGCGCTTTATCCGCCAGCCCGATCCCATGCCTGCCTTTCTCGTAAACATGCAGGTCGAACGCAACGCCGACCTTGCGCAGGGCCGAAGCAAACTGAAGGGTATTCTCTATGGGGACCGCAGTATCTTCAACCGTATGCCACAGGAAGGTGGGAGGCGTTTTTGGGGTCACCTGCAATTCGTTCGAAAGCAACCATATCAAATCCGCCGAGGGATCTTCCCCCAACAAATTGTTCCTGGAACCTTGGTGAGTGAACACTCCCATCGTGACCACGGGATAACACAAGATGCCAAGGGCGGGCCGCGAGCTGACGCGGTCAATCGGGTCCGCAGCCGTGGGATCCCCTCCATCGAAATGCGTGAGAAGAGTGGATGCCAAGTGTCCTCCTGCGGAAGATCCCATGATCCCAATCCGCTCCGCATCGATGCCCCATTGATTCGCTTTCGATCGAACAAAACGCACCGCACGAGCCGCATCTTCAAGCATCCTCGGATGTCGATAGCCCTGGGATCCCAGCCGGTACTTGAGAACAAACGCGGCGACTCCCTGTTGATTCAGCCACTCGGCGTAGTCCTTGCCCTCGTGATCGGCGAGCCCGCCGTAACCGCCACCCGGACAAACCACGATCGCCGACCCGCTAGCCAAACTGGAGTTCGGCAAGAAAGGCGTCAAGGAGGGCTTGTCCTTGTCCTCAACTCCCACCGCGCCCGGAGCCCCAGCGGGCCACAGCAGAACCGGTTGTTGAACCTCAGCTCGCGCCACCATCCAAGCCGTCATCACACCAAGCAGAAGAATCCGTCGTGTCATACTCATCAGTCATCAGTCATCAGTCATCCGACGCACGATCTGTGCCGGGATCCAACCTGTTTCACCCTATTTCGCGAGTGACTTCGTATAAACATCAACCCGGGGCTCATCACCATCCCGATCCTTGTCAAACCCGGACGCCAACTTCAACTTGTCAAAATCGAGCACGTAAACGTTCACCCGATCATCATCGACAGCCTGCAGATCCGTACTCGATTGCCCCCCCTTGATGTTGAAAAACTTAACAATGGAAAACGGCCCGAGTTTGTCCGTCTTCAATTCACCTTCCGCATAAAGCCGGAGCTCGCCGTCGGCACCTTTCAGGTTGAACGTAAACTTGGATCCCTTGATCTCCACCACCTGGGTCACTTCATCGCCGTTGCTGGCTTTGCGCTTGGATGTCCATTTGCCTTCCAGACGAGCTAAATCATCCGCGAATGCGAGCACTGAAACGCTCATGGCACAGATCAATGCTAGAAGTTTAGACGGAACAAGTCGTTGGATCATAGTTTTCACGTTCACTAAACTGAGTTTGAATGGTTTCAAAATAGCCCCAACATAGTTACTCCGCCTTCCGCGTCTTTCAAGCCGAAAATTCAAACGATCACACCGACGTGCGCCTCTCACATTTTTCCGGAAAGCGCGGTTCGGATTCGCATCCCTTCGCACGCAAATCGCTCATACAATAAACAGAAATTAGTTATGCCCGATGGCATCTACTTCCACCTCCGTGTGAAACTTCCTCGAGCTCATCGGCTTTCGAGCCCACTCCAGCCTTCCAGCTTTCCACGATGTTTTCCATTTCAAACGCATTAAAACCATCATTTAACCGGAAAGAACGCAAAGAACGCAGAGAGGAAACCCGTGATTGGATTCTTTGAGTTCTTTGAGTTCTCTGTGGTTAAATAAAGTTCTCCAACTCCGCAGCACGGCACCCCAGTTTCGTCGCTGTTCCACTTGTCGCTTCATAAATTCAAAACGGAAAGAAGCCGCCCGGAGTCTTCGACCGGCTCCGCCAGCCTACTGGCACCGGGCAGCTTTGGGTTGCGTATTTGCCCCGGCGGAATACCGGCCGGGGACAGGATGGCCGCCGGGTCAGCCCCGCCGCCATCCGGCAGCCGGGTTGAGCTG
>CAMBEJ010000082.1 GCA_945865375.1 Akkermansia muciniphila
GAACTGTTTTTCAAGTGGATCAAGTGCATCCTGAAGTGTCGGCACTGGTTTGCTGAATCTCCCGAAGGCCTGACGATCCAAGTCTATTGCGCCTTGATCGCATCGGTGCTGCTGGTCTTGTGGACTGGCCGCAAGCCCACCAAGCGTCAGTGGGAGGCTCTCCAACTTTACTGGATGGGGTGGGCGACCCTCGAGGAGTTGGAAAAAGTCCTGTTTCCCTCAAAAAAGAAGTAATTCTGTCCGGGGACCTTTCTTTGCCCAGAGATCCCCAGGGCGGAGCTTTGTCTTGCGCTCTGGATCGTCCCGATTCCGTGTGGTTTTCCAACCTTTTGCCCATGCTTACATTTCCGTACCCCCCTCCAAACTCTTCAAAGCACATACCCTGCCGATCACTACTGGGCGCAACCCCAATTCCTCCATTTTTCCTAATCTTAATCTTAATCCTCGGGTGTTGCCGATAAAGCAGAGGGGTGGATTAGGATTAGGATTACGAGCAGGGAATTGGAGTTGCTCGAGCATCAGGCTAAAGAGGGTCGTTTTACTGAGTTCAGAGGGTAGCGACGCCGCGCTCCGGTCGAAAACCGCAAATGTCGCTGTGGTGGTAGGCGGCGTTTTTCGAGGGACGTGGCAATTCCGCCCGCTGTGACGCGGGCGGGGACGTCGCAGCGCAACGTCCCTACCCTGGGCGACTCATGAACTCGGGAAGCAGTCGCTTCCATTCCACCGAAAACAGCGAAGAACCAGCAAAAAAGGTTGAAATCGCAATCCGGACGGGCCACTTCAATTCCTCTTTTTTTCGTAATCGTAATCCTCATCCTCGGGTGTTGCCCTTGAAACGGAGGGGAGGATTACGATTACGATTACGATTACGATTACGATTACGAGCAGGAGCAGGAGCAGGAGCAGGGAATTGGAGTTGCTCGAGCATCAGGCTGAGCAGGGTCGTTTTACCGAGTTCTGAGGCTACTTCGCGACCACCCAGATGTTTTGGTAATAGACCGGGTTGCCATGGCCTTGGATCTGCAGCGGTCCTCCGGTTGCGTCTTCCTTCTGACCGTTGCCGGGGGTCGGACCTTGCAGCTCGAACTTGTCATGAATCGTCACTCCATTGTGCTGGATCGTGACGACAGCGTTCCGTATCTTTGTGCCCGTGTCGTCGAATTTTGCGGATGTGAAGACGATATCGTAGGTCTGCCAGGTGAGCGGCGGAAAGCACATGTTCACAGCAGGCTTGGCCTGCGTGTAAATGCCGCCGCACTCGTTGTTCTCACCTTTGAGCCCAAACGAATCAAGCACCTGAAGCTCATAGCGATCTTGCAGATAGACGCCGCTATTACCACGGTCTTGTCCCCGACCGAGCGGTTTGAAGGGCAGCAAGAACTCAGCGTGCAGGGTGAAGTCGCTGAAGCTCTGCTTGCTCTTGCAACCGGCCGCAAGCAGATTGCGCTCGTCCAAGTGCCCGCCGGCCCAGGCGTCGGCGGTCTTGCCATCCAGCAACACAATCGCGCCCTTCGGCGGCTTCGCGCCGAGCGTCGGGCTCTTGCGCTCCAGTTTCTCCATCGTGTAGGGGCCGCCAGCATCTGAATTGATGATGATCTTGGCGTTCGCGAGCTCGGCGCGGTAGCCGTTTTCACCGGTGAACACGATCTTGTTCCCTTCCCGTTTGCCGGGATTTTCCCGTTTGTATTCCTTGTCCCAGCCGTCGCCGGGCAACCCCCCCCTAAAGGTGACCATCCGGAAAGCGTTCTCACCGAGCGCGATGATTTGCGCGCCACCCCAGTCGTTCTTGTATTCGCCTTGGTCAACGTAATCCTGGCCGGCTTTTGCTGGTTCGAGGAATGTTTCCGCTTTGGGTTTGGCCGGCGGCGAATCCGCGGCCTCAATTGCTGTAGCGAGCGTGAGTGCGAGTGGGAGAAGAATGAGCCATTTCATATTTCAAGGATTCTACATCCTTGATGATGCGATTTGAAAGGCAAACTGCAAATCTGTTCTCACCCACTTGCGAGGTCGCTCAATTTCCTTGCAGCCTCGAATCCAAGGCGCCAGTGCTCATTTTGGACTCCAAACCCTGTCGAGGCGCACCCATGGTTGGAGGGCTTATTTCCGGTCGGGTGCGAAGGGGCTTTTGGCGAGCTTCATGCGGGGGTATCGTTCCTTGGGGCCTGACCGATAGGGTGTCTTGGCCACCGAGGTGGCGCTGCCCAACTCCATGAACTCCCATTGGCTGCGCCGGGGGACAGCGCCATGCTTTATGGCGGGGAGCCGAGACGTGCTATCGCCCTGCAAAAACCGTGCCCGGGTGTTGTCCGCCAGGCTGACACCAAGAAGCTCGTCGATGCAACGTTGCCTCAGATTGCCGTCCAAGATTGGGAACACCACCTCAATTCGTTTGAACAAATTTCTGGGCATCCAATCGGCGCTCCCCATATAGACCTCCGAGCGGCAAGCGTTCTCGAAGTAAGCGATGCGGCTGTGCTCCAGAAATCGATCCACGATACTGCGCACTCGGATTTTCTCGCTGATTCCACGCACCCCGGGCCGGAGGCAGCAGACCCCACGCACGATCAAGTCGATCTCAACCCCCGCACTCGACGCCTCATACAATGCCTGGATCAACTCGGGGTCGATCAGGGAGTTCATCTTCGCGATGATGCGAGCGGGCAATCCTTGGCGTGCGTTCTCCGCCTCACGTTGAACGAGCTCCAGGGTCTTCTCGTGCAACGTAAATGGGGCCACCAAAAACCTCTTGGACCCCTGGTATTGGCAGATCCCCGTGAGTAAATTAAACAGGCTTGTGGCATCTTCCCCAAAATCAGGATGGCATGTCAGCAGTCCGACATCCGTATAGATTTTGGCCGTTGTGGGATTATAATTCCCCGTGCTCAGATGCAAATACCGGCGGATGCCGTCCTGATCACGGCGAACAACCAGACACAGTTTGGCGTGGATCTTGTAGCCGACCAACCCGTAGACCACGTGAACCCCTGCCTCCTCAAGACGCCGTGCCCACAGGATGTTGTTGGCCTCGTCGAATCGAGCTCGGAGTTCAACCACCGCCGTCACCTGTTTACCATTCCGCACGGCGTTCATCAAGGCGCCGACTACCCGCGGGTCGCCGCCTGTGCGATAGAGGGTTTGCTTAATCGCGAGGACGTCGGGATCTTCGCTAGCTTTTTGGAGAAAATCCACCACGGGTTTGAAACTTTCGTAAGGATGGTGCAGGAGGATGTCCCTCTCGCGAATCGCCTCGAAAAGATCCTCCCGGTCGCGCAGAGCCGCCGCGGCCCGCGGAGTAAACCGGGGATAGCGCAGTTCCGCGAGATGCGCCTCCTCCAGAATCGTCATGAAGTGGCTCGGATTCAGCGGGCCGTCGATGAGATAGAGATCCTCCTCCTGCAAGCCCAAGGTTGTGAGCAGATGGGATCGGATCGAGGACGGGCAATCGATCTCCACTTCGAGTCTCACGGCGGCCCCTTTGCGCCGATTGTGGAGCTGGTTCTCGACCGCGTTCAGGAGGCTGGCTGAATCCTCCTCGTCGATATACAGCTCGCTGTTGCGCGTGACGCGGAACCTCCAGCATCCTTCGATCGTTGTGCCAGGAAAAAGATCCCCAAGGAAGTGGACGATCATCGTTCCGAGCATGACGTAGTCAAACACCTCCGGCTCCCGGGGCAGTCGAACGAGCCGGGGCAAAACTCTCGGAAGCTGGACCACTGCAAGTCGCGACTGTGTCTCCTGGTCATTCTTCACCTTCAGTTGAACAATGAGGTTCAGCGACTTGTTCAAGAGCTGCGGGAAAGGATGCGCCGGGTCGATCCCAAGCGGTGTCACAACCGGCCGGACTTGGGATTGATAATATTCTTGGATCCAGGCGGTATCCGTCGGATCGAGCTGTTTGATCTCACGAAATCGGATGCGGTGCTTGGCAAGCGCGGGGACAAGTTCCTCGCGCCAACAAGTGTAAAGCCCCGCCACAAGACGCCGCGTTCGCTTGGTGATCGCTCGAAAAGCCTCCATCGGCGTCAGGCCGTCGGTGCCGCAGGCATCATCGTCGCTCTCGATCTGTTGCTTGATCCCGGCAACGCGCACTTCGAAAAACTCATCGAGGTTCGAGCTCGCGATGCAGAAGAACTTCACTCGTTCAAGCAGTGGGTTCTTATCGCAAAGAGCCTCTTCGAGCACACGGTGGTTGAATTCCAGCCAGCTCAGCTCACGGTTGATAAAATGCTGCGGGTTCAAGGAGTCCATAGCCAGGAAAGAGATCCCGTTACGGTTGATAATAATCGTTCCGCAGCCAATCCGCCAACAACTCCAGCGACTGGCGGTCCAGTATCTTGTCCTGCCCGAATGAGGGCATCCGGTCGTTTCGAGATCCGTAAAACCTGACATGGGAGGGATCTGAAATGAGCTCGATCAGCCACTGCCTGCTTCCGTAACCCGTTAGGTCCGGGGCCGTGGCGTCCTCGTTCGGTTTGCCGAACGAATGGCATTCGGTACATCGCATGGCTTCACTTTTCAGCAGATTCCTGCCCTCCATGATCAAGGTCGCATCCAGCTTCTCCACCGCTCTCTGCCCTGGCAAGTTTGCTTCGGCCGAGAGGGCCAGGATGACTTTTCTCAAACTTTCCTTCTGCCCCTCGTCATAGTTGGCGATGTCCCTTTTCACAAAACGGACCATTTTCCCTGCTTTAAATTTTGTCCCACCTAAGTAATGCAGGCTGGAGATACGTTCGGGGTCCAGCATCCCTCCAATCCACTCCCTGCTCGCGAATCCCCCGAGGTCCGGGGCGCTGATGGGGTCCGTTACCGGGTTCCCCATCCCATCACCCCCGCCGTGGCGATGGCAACTGGCACAATGCCTCGCAAAAAGCTTCGGACCCCTCGTCAGGGGATCCGATCGCAACAAACTCACCGCCCCTGTTGCCGGGATGCCAGAAAGGGAACCGGCCAACTTCTTGACGCGTGCAGCCTCACGGGTGGCCAGCTTCACGGCCTCCTGATACTCCGGGTTCTTGGCGTCTCCCGCCAGAGCCAGATAGGTGAGCAGGCTGGCCCCAGCTATCATCCCGAACAAGACCCCAAGGTTAAAGCGGTGCCCCAGCTTCCAGCGCCCAATGAAAGGCATGATCATCACCACTCCAGTCAGAATTCCAGGGATGATCATCGCGCCCACAATCTCCGTGTCGGCGGGGAAATATTTCAAAAATTGGAATAGAAACAAAAAATACCACTCAGGCCGGGCCGCTGAATAGGGCTCCGAAGGATCGGCGGGAGCGCCGAGGTCGGCACCGTGATTTCGGATGACCAGAAACAGGATCGTCGCCATGACAGCGAGGCACGCCACCGCATCCATCAGAACCTGATCAGGCCAAAATGCGGCATCGGGCTTGCGACGCGGCTCTTTTGGGGTGATGCCGTGACGTCGGAACAGGTAGATATGCCCCGCCAAAAGCGCGATGATCAAGGCGGGGAGCACGCCCGCGTGCAGGGCGAAAAAACGGGTCAGCGTATGGTGCCCATAATCGGGGCCGCCGACGATCAGCTTCTGAACCCCAGGCCCGACGACGGGAGTGATGGCGGCGATGCTCGTCGCGACGTTGGTTGCCCAGAAGCCCTTTTGATCCCATGGCAGGAGGTAGCCCGTAAGAGAGAGGCCGAGGACCAGGAAAAGGAGGATCACACCGAACCAGTAGTTGACTTCACGGGGCGCTTTGTAAGCGCCGTCTATCACCACCTGCATGAGGTGAAGAACCAGCAAAACCGTCATCGCTTGGGCGGTATAATGGTGCAACCCGCGCAAAAACCATCCTCCCCACATTTCGTGTTGGATGTAGAAAACGCTCTCCCAAGCCGTCTGCGCACTCGGAGCATAGGCCATCCACAGAACAACCCCCGTCACAAACTGCACAAACAGGGTGAACGTGAGAGTGCTGCCCCAAACATAGCGCCATCGAGCCCCTCCGGGTATGTTTTCATAGAGGACCTCGCGAGCCAGTTTTCTGAACCCTGTTCTATGATCGAGCCAGTTCAGTAATGATTTCATCCGACTGGCACCTTCTCCCTCTTTCCCGGCTGAAAATTCTGAAAGTGGACCCAGATCTCATCCTTCCGAATCTCCACCTCCAACGAGTCCAGTCCACGGGGGCTGGGACTCGACGGGCTCGTGACACGGCCATCCAATTCAAACCGGCTGTCGTGGCAGGGACACAAGAAATCTTTCCCAGATTTTTGCAGGCTCACAAAACAACCCGCGTGAGGACACACGACGTTCAGGGCGACAATCTTGTCCGCTCCCACCCGCCGCAAGTAAACAGCGCCAACTGGCGTCTCGGTGAATTTATTCCACGCATCGGTTTTGTCCGCAACCACGGCGAATTTAGCCGGTGTGCCATCAGCGGGGATCGCTCCGATGGCGGCCACGCGGATCAAACGCCCCCCGGCAGCGCCTTGTCGGCGTAAAGGATCCAAAAAAACCGCTAGCCCAGCCAACCCTGGAATCACGGCGACGACCATCCCAAGCGCAGCCGCGAGGGTTTCTTTAAAGAAATTCCGCCGGGTCGGAACAGGGGTATTTGTCGTGGCATCCATTCAGTTCAACAATGTGACCAATCAAAAATACCAAAAAAGGAGATCTCAGTTCAAAGGCAATCTCGCGGTTCCACGAAATAAACCTCGCGACTTGGTACATTTTTTGCGTGCTTTCCCATGTTTGCTCTGTCATTTTTAAAAACTATGCTTGTCTGGATTCTTATCATTGGCTTGTTTGTTGCATTCGGTGCCATCGGGTACGCAAAAGGCGCGATCCGCATGCTCGTCTCCTTCGCGGGCTTCGTGATCGCCCTGATGCTCGCGCGACCGCTGTCCCCGTTGGCAGCAAAGTTGCTGCCCTCCATGGAGGTCACTAACCCCATTTCAAAAATCGTGGTGCCCCCGCTCATCGTTTTCGCCCTGATCAACCTCCTCTTCATCGGGCTCAGCTTTTATGTTCACCGCTTGGTGGGGTTGCATTTTAAGTACAAAACCGATGAACGCCACTTTGCCGGCTGGCGGCGTATCAATAGCCGTCTCGGTGTCCCCCTCGGATTTCTGACCGCCACGGTTTACGCCCTGATTTTGGGTTTGTTCATTTACATCGGAGGATACGCCAGCGTCCAACTTTCAGCCGGCGACAACGATCCTTCGTGGCTGCGTTACCTAAACCAGGCGCGCACCGAGTTGAACTCCAGCGGACTGGATCGCACCGTGGCAGGCTTTGACCGCACTGGATATAAGTTCTATCAAACCGCCGACTTGGTGGGCCTCATTTATAACAATCCTCTGCTGTGGGGCCGCATGTCGAGCTATCCTCAATTCCTGTCACTGAGCGAACGTGCGGAGTTCGCTGAAATTGCCGCCGACACCGAGTTTCTCACTCTGCTGCAAAGCCAAGGGCCCATCGTGGACATACTGAACCACACCCGCACCCAAGGCCTCCTCGAAAATCCAGAGCTCAGGCAGTTGTTTGAACAGATTGATATCAAGGATCTGACCGACTACCTGAACACCGGCAAGACTTCGAAGTTTGACGACCAAAAGATCGTGGGCGTGTGGAAGGTGGATCCAGGCGCGGTCGTGACCATGGCGAAACGTTCCCGTCCCGACATCACCGTCGCTCAGATGATCCAGGTCAAACGGCTTGCCACCACGCTATTGGCTGGAGTTTCCTTAAAGGCCGGGGCCGACAACCAGGTCTTCCTCAAATTGCAGCTCACCGAGGAAATGCAAAAGGAAGCCAAGCGAGCCGCCAGTGCGGCAGCAGCCGTCGCCGCCTCGGCCGAAATCAACTCGACCGATCCTTCAAGAAACCCTGAAATGGCCCGGCGCTATGGCTTGGCACGCCCCGGACAACCTGCGGGGGGTGCCGGAGGACCCCAGGGCACCCAGTTGGCCGGACAACCCCAAGCCAGCACCAACAGTCCGGCTGGCCCCGAGGCCATGCTCACAGGCAAAGGCACTTGGGTGGCCGCGGGAATCCAATACAAAATCACGTTCACACCCGATAGAGGGAGTCCCCAGGATTTGATGGCTTCCATTGAGAACGAGCGCCTGATGTTCGCCAAGGACGGAGTCACATTGGTTTTTTATAAGGAGGACTAAATCCCGGCTCCTCAGGTCCTCGCCGCCACCGGCAGCACGGTCTGCTCCGTTCCTCATAACATGGAAGTGTTCCGTCGTCTTGGGCTGCGCAAGAGGGCGCATGGGAGTGGGTGATCTCGAGGTCCTAATCATGTCCCGTTCCGATGAGTGATCACGCGGAGACTGACTGCCCCTCGCCTTCCTAGGAGTGAGCTTCAGCGGATCCCCGGGCGGGCATTTCTCCGCTCGCCATGCCCTATCCCCGAGCTCCTGCTTGACGGTTCCAGGTTCAGACGTCAGTAAAATCGGTTGAAATCGTGATCTGGACGAGCCACCCCAATTCCTCCATTTTTCGTAATCGTAATCGTAATCCTACTCGTAATCCTCGGGTGTTGCCCTTGAAACAGAGGGGTGGATTACGAGTGCGATTACGATTACGAGTGCGATTACGATTACGAGTGGGAGAGGGGAATTGGAGTGGCTCGAGCCTCAGTCTAAACAGGGTCGTTTTACTGAGTTCAGAGGGTCCTTCGGCAGCCCTCATTAGGAAGCGAACATTTTAATTTATTTTCGTGCAGTTTTCACTTGCCATTCTCATAGCAAAAACATCAATATGAAAGTCTTCCAAACCCAAGCTCTCGTGCATTCTGTGCCTGCTGCTTGGATGTGGAACAAGGGGTTGTTGTGATTCAGGCTAATGAAAGGGAAGCATGCATTCGCACCCGAAAATCAGTTTGAGGATCGGCTTCGGTCAGCCGATACAGAATCATCGTCGCGCCGAGGTGGATTCAAAATTCGGATCGCTGGATAAGGCAGGGCTGCCCTCCTCCCTCACGCTGTTTGCGGAGCAAGCTCTTAAACGCCAAGAGCGGTTGGCAGCCTTACCCCAATCACCGCTCAAGTCGCTTAAACAAAAACCGGTGGCGACCGCTTCTATGAATCTTTTACTCGTCCACCGAAAGCGAAGTCAGGGGCAATTTGAAAATCGCAAAGGGGAAAAGCAGAGTTATGGTCCCTTCCGTTCAAAATCAAGAGTTCTGGCATGGAGCAAACCGCCTCGGATCCTCAAGACGCTTCGTGTGAGCGGTCGATTGGCAGGAGGACCGAGAGAACCCTCGGCATGTGAGGAGACTCCGGCGAACCCCGATTGATGCCCCCTGCCCAAGTCCATTGAGTCGAAGTTTTGGAGTCGATCCGGCAACATGAGAATTGCTGCTGAGGCAACGAGCCAGCTTGACCGCGTAGCGGCGCCTGAGCCATGCTCGCGCCCTCAAAAGCTTATGGCTGTCTGCACTACTGCGCTGGATTCCCTGCGCGCGATCGTCGGTCCCGAACGCCTCCTGACCGCAAAGGAGGATCTGATCGCGTATTCCTTCGACGGCACGGCGGCGCTTCGCAAGATGCCCGGCTGTGTCGTTTTTCCAAAATCGACTTATGAGATCTCCGATATCTTGAAGCTTGCCACTGAGCACCGCATCCCGGTGGTCGCCCGTGGATCCGGCACAGGGCTCAGCGGAGGCAGCCTGCCCGTAGACGACTGCATCGTTCTCTGTACCGTTCAATTGAACCGCATCCTGGAGGTCGATTCCGCCAACCTCACGATGATGGCCGAGCCGGGTGCCACCACGCTGCAGATCGCCGATGCGGCGACCGCGGCGAATCTGTTTTATCCACCTGATCCCGGGTCCATGAAGATTTCCACCATCGGCGGCAATGTGGCTGAAAATTCCGGAGGACTGCGCGGTTTAAAATATGGGGTGACTCGAAACTACGTGATGGGGTTGGAGGTGGTTTTGCCTAACGGGGAGATCCTCTGGACGGGAAACAAGTGCGTCAAGGACGTGGCGGGTTATTCCCTAAGAGATTTGTTCATCGGCTCGGAAGGAACGCTCGGGGTGATCACCAAAGTCCTATTGCGTTTAATACCCAGACCGCACGCCAAGAAAACCATGGTCGCCACGTTCGACCGCATGGATCAGGCGGCTGAAACCGTTTCGGCCATCATTGCTGCCCAGATCATTCCGTGCACCCTCGAGTTCTTAGACCGCATGACCATCCGGTGTGTCGAGGAATATGCCAAGATCGGCCTCCCGCTGAACTGTGACGCCCTGCTCCTGATGGAGACAGACGGCCATCCTGTCGTTGTCGCGGAAGAGGCTGAAAAAATGGAACAAATCGCCAGGGCGAACGGGTGTCTTGAGTTGAGGGTCGCGAAGGATGAAGCTGAGGCTAACAAACTAGCCAATGCGCGCAGGTCCGCTTTCTCGGCACTCGCCCGAATCTCACCCACCACGATCCTTGAGGACGCGACGGTGCCGCGAAGTGAACTCGGCCGGATGATCCGGTTCGTGGAACAAATCGGGAAAAAATACCAGCTGCGAATCGGCACATTCGGACACATGGGAGATGGGAACCTGCATCCCACCTTCCTGACCGACGAGCGGAACCATGAAGAAATGCACCGTGTCGAAGAAGCCTTCAAGGAGATCTTCGAAGAGGCCATCCGGTTGGGGGGCACCATCACAGGCGAGCATGGTATCGGCATGGCGAAGAAATCGTTTCTGCCTCATTTTGCGGGGGACGCTCAAATGAGGGTCATGCGCGAACTGCGCAAGATCCTGGATCCAGCGGGAATCCTGAATCCAGGCAAAATGTTCGATGTTTGATCGGTTGGTGGAATGGCCAACGCTTACTACAGCCTCGGTGATGAACGAGGGGCGCGGGTGCGGGATTTGTTCAGTCGCATCGCCGGGCGATACGACCTGATCAACGACATCCAGAGCCTCGGCTTGCACCGCCTTTGGAAAAGCCGATTGATCGAGCTCGCCCAAATCGTACACGGAACCCGCGTCCTGGACGTGTGTTCAGGCACGGGCGATCTGGCTTTGGCTATGTGGAAGGAAGGAGTGGAGGTGACGGGTGTTGATTTCTGTGCGCCCATGCTGAAGGTCGCTTCGGACCGGTCTTCCGCCGCCGCGCGCGGTGGTCATCAGGTCAGGTTCGCTCAAGCGGACGCTTTGAATCTACCTTTCGCCGACAACTCGTTCGACGTGGTGACAGTGGGTTACGGGCTACGAAACCTGGCCAATCTGGATAGGGCACTTGCCGAACTCCTGCGAGTGCTGCGGGCAGGCGGGCGTCTGTGCGTTTTGGATTTTGGAAAGCCGGAATCGGCCTCATGGCGGGTGTGCTACGAGACCTATCTCGCCTGTGTCGTGCCCATTTTTGGCTGGGTTTTCGTTGGCGATCCCGCAGCGTATGCCTATATTTTGGAATCGTTGAAACACTATCCAGGCCAGCGCGGCGTGGATGAAAAGCTCCGATGCCTGGGCTGCCAGCGCACGCGAGTGGTCAATTTTCTTGGGGGTGCCATGAGCTTGAACCTGGCGGAAACGCCTCCAAAGTCGCCGGATTCGAGTTTTGAAACTACACTAAAGCCGAGTTTTCAGAGTGTTTCCGGCTGCGATTCTCAGGATTGATCAACCGGTGTTTGCTCCAAAATCAGATCGATGGGTGGCGGTAGGACTTCTTTTTGCAGTCCTGCTTTGGGGGGCGAACAACGTGGTGACCAAGCTCCTGCTGAAGGAGTGGCCGCCACTTTGGATCGGGAGCACCCGGTTCGCCTGCGCCGGCCTGCTGCTTTTATCCCTCCTCCGGTGGTCCTCGGGGCTGGGGAAACGCACACCGATCACACCTGAGCTCAGCAGGATACTCTGGATCCGCGGGGCATTGAGCCTGGCTCTTTACATCACTGTTTTTAACTGCGCACTCCAGCTCACATCTCCCGCCCACCTTGCTTTGTACCTTGGCGCGTCCCCAATCTGGTCCCTGGTCTTCGAAAGCCGCCCCCGAGGGGGCCACGGTTTCAGAAGGCGGTATCTCGCGGCCAGCCTGGCCATGGCTGGGGTGCTTGTGCTTTTCTGGCCCGTGTTGCGCTCAGGGCGATCCCAAATGCTGGGAGAGTTGCTTGCTTTGTTGGCCGGGATACTGTGGACCCTCTACAGTCATCAATCCCGGTTTCTTGCCGCCAAATTGTCGGGTGTGGAAGTGACCGCGCACACGATGTGGAGGGCGGCGGTGGTCCTGGCGCCTCTGGCCCTCGTCGAATCAGGTTTGGCTCTGCCGACAATGGACATCACACTTATTGGAATCCAGGCCTACGCCGTGTTCGGAGGCGGTGTGATGGCGTTCACTTTGTGGAACAACGCGCTCCAAGTGTGGCCGGCAAGCCGGGTCTTTCTCTTCGGCAACTTCATCCCTCCAGTCACGATGTTGTGGGCCTGGTTTCTCCTCGGTGAACCGCTCACCGCCACTTTCGGGGCAGCGACGGTTCTCATCCTCTCCGGCGCGCTGCTCGGGCAGCTAAAACCGGAATGAGGCGAGGTGGAATGGAGTTGAAATATAAAGAAGCGAATCGAAAAATGAACTCCCTTGGGTTCCAACGCCGTTACTTCGCCGGATGACGCAGAACCAGGTCCACCGTCTCGCCAGGCAACGCTTTGAGATTGGGTGGAAAACTGACTGAAAACGGAAGGCCCATGTCGGGGGGCATTCCGGGACGCTGGATCGCGAAGTTGGCCGTCACGGGCTCCACCTGAACTCCTACACTGAGAATCTTGCCTTTCGCCGCTTGGTGACGTACCGACCGGGTTCGGATTTCGACTTCCATGCCGACGGCAGGTTGGATGGTAAACGGCGGCCGAATATAGGACAAGATGCGCTCGGACCTGACAGCACTGATTGTGAGGATGGGCTCTCCCTCCCGAACATGCTCCCCTGCCTGTCTGAACACAACGCTGACCATCCCCTCCACAGGCGCCTCGAGAGTGATTGCGCCCAGGGTTCTCTCGATGACTTTGAGGCGCTCATCCTGCGCTGCAATCGTCTTGAGAGCCGCTGCGGCCTCCTCCGAGGCGTGATCCGAATGTGCCAGAGCACCGAGTTGTTGGATGCCCGGTTCCGCTTCCGCAATGGCTTTGACCGTGGCATTGATCCCGGCTTCAAGTTTCTCAAACGCATTCTTTCGCTGCTCGAGCGCCTCTTGCGGAATCAACTGTTCCTTGAACAACATCTCGGAACGATGGAGCTCGTTACGATCCAATTCCAACTGCACCCGTGAGGCTGCCAATTTGGCCTTCTCCAGGAGAACCTCCAGTCGCAATTTCTCATAATCGGCCGCAGTGCGCTGCCGCACCGTCCCCGGTTCGATGCGGGCTCTGATGACATCCAGCTCAGTCTGGATGGCTGACAATTCGTTCCGAGGGTCGGAGGGAAGAATGGTGGCGAGCAAATCCCCTTTTTTGACGAGCTGAAACCGGCTGACCTGGAGCGAAACGATTCTGCCGGGCAGCGGGCTTATAACCTGCGATTGAAGCGCTTCAGCCTGGCCCGTGGCCGTCGGCACCGTCAGTTCATTCCGCCAGAGAACCGAGACACAGAGGACGGCGACGGCAAAGACGATCACCGGTAAAAGCTGGATGCGCAGGTCTTTCCACACCTGGTCGGCGGGTATCGGGATCGGTGGTAAGGGTTCAGTGTTCACCTGGTAAATTCAGACCTCCGACTCATCCTCAGCCTTGAGCCCCGTGACACGTGACACGCCCGGAAAGCTTTTCAATTCGGCAAGCAACTCGTCCATGCGGTCAGGATCTCGCAGAAGAATCCGATAGGAGAGGTCGGTGCCTTCGTAACCCTGGTTTGAACGCTGGCTGGCGCACTGGGACTTGCGGCTGTGGCGTTCGAGCAGTTTCACGAGGGCGACCATTTCTGTGAGGGGTCGAGCCCAATGCAGATTCAAAATGATGTCATACCGATGACGGCTGCCAAAAGAAGTGTACCAGAGATACAGGAGCACCGAAGACGTGACGAGGCATCCCAGTATCGCGGTGGAGAATTTCATCGTGCCGCAGCCGATCCCGACCACGATCACGGCGAGCACATAAGTCGTATCCAGTGTGTCGCGCAGGATGTTGCGAAATCGGACGATTGCAAAAATGGCCATCAACCCGAACGCCGTGACGAGGTTGTTCGACAACACCATCATCACTAATGTCACGATGATTGGCATGATGACGAGCGAACTCACAAAGGCTCTGGAGTAAGAAAGCCCGGAGTGGGTGAACATGTAAACCCATCCAATAAGCTGCCCTCCCAGAAAGGACAAGAGCAACCCAACTAGCAGGATGGGCACGTTCGTCGGCGCGGAACCGTAATCACCTCTAAAAAACCAGTCAGTCATTGAATAAATCGCTTCCCATTCTAAAGGGAGAACGGCCCTTAGAAAGCAAAATCGCGGGATCGCGGAAACCCGGCGTCTGGAGTCCCCCATGCACCCTGTGCGCCTCCTCCATCACTCGGTCGACGCCCAACCCAATTATCCCCTCCGCATATTTCGCTGCGCCGCACTGAACAAGGTTGAAAATCCGGACCAAATCTCCGAACCAATCGGGGAAACGGTTGGTGAATTTCAGCTCGAGCACCACTTGTTTTCCAAACACGCAGATGGGTCTTGTCATGCCCACGAAGATGTTTGTGGTGGGATCCAGGTCGCACAGCACTTGGCGGTCCAACGTCACGCGGACGGAGTTGTCGTTGGGGCTGACCCACGCCTCTCGTAAATAGGCCACGTGCGCCACGGGATACGCCCCCAACTCGTTGACCATCCAGCAAAATCGCCTGACAGTATTCAGGCCGCTAGACCGTTGCGAAAGCATGTGGGACTCTTCAGGAAGGTGCCCGGCCAGCAAGGTTCCAAGCGCATCCCGCCGGACCATTCCACGCTGCTTCGAAATTGTGTTGTTGGAGCGTCCCTTGATTTCAAAGAAGGTGGGGGAATCGGGATCATCATCGTAATACCGGATACGCAGCTTGTAACGGTTCTTGTCGCCGTTCAAGGTCGAGCGGTAGAGCTTCAGGTCTGGCGAATCCAAGTAGAGACTATGCACGGGATACGACAGATCAGGGCTCGACTCGCTGAATTCATCGAGCTCAAGATAAGCGCGAACAAAATCCCTCGTGGCAAGTGCCGTGGCGTTATCCACAATGTACTTGTTCTCAAACCGTTGCGCCTGAAGTTCGCTTTGTGCCATACAACCACCACTGGAGAAACAGGTGCCGATTTCCCGGCTCACGACTCGATGAACCAAGGGCTCATTTCATGCCGCACTTGCCACAATGCTCCTGTTCCGACCCAAAAACCAGCGTGTGTTATCAGACCACCAGAATCGACCAACAACCAAGCGCTGCAACCCATGGGTGCATGGAAAAGTACAAATGATTAACAAGGCAATCAGCCGTAAAATGAGACTCCAGGGTAGTCCCGACAGAGTGTTTGTGCAATCGACAAAAGTTTCAGCGTGAGGACAGGCACGGCTGATTTATGAAACCGAAGCACGGTCTTCCTGCCGGCTTTGGTTCACGGATTTGCCGATGGCGGACACAGGCCAATTGAAGATCAACGCTCCGTCTCTTCTGACTGGGGCGATCGCCGTTTTCTTGATTCACACCTTGGCGGCGGAAGCCTCAGAACTCAGTAAAATCGGTTGAAATCGTGACCTGACTGGGCAACCCCAATTCCTCCATTTTTCGTAATCGTAATCGTAATCGCAATCGTAATCCTCGGGTGTTGCCCTTGAAACAGAGGGGTGGATTACGATGAGGATTTCGATTAGGAGCAGGGAATTGGAGTGGCTCGAGCATCAGGCTAAACAGGGTCGTTTTACTGAGTTCAGAGCCTCTCTCACCCAGTGCGAGGCAACACTGGCGGGAACTCCGTCGGCAGCTATCTCGCGAGGGTTCATGGCCTCAATTCGATTCCGTATCGCGTCGATTTTCTGCGTTGCGAAAAATCTCCGAGCCTCGCACAGTCCAGTTAATTCGCGGTTCTGGTGTTGGTAAAAGCACGAGTCAAGAAGAGCTAAAAACAGCTTCCAGACGTGATAAATATTTCAGGTGGCAATCCCATGATAACTCCAACAGCCGCAGAACGATCCTCGCTGGTCACGCTAAAAACGGTGCTGGGCGACCGAAGTCGGGACACACTCTACCTGTGCATCCTCGATTTGGTCGAGAACGGCCTCGATCTGGCTCGTTTCGCTCCCGCTGAGAGCGTGCCAAATCGCCAAGACATCACCCAGTACCTGGCGGCGTGGTCCAGGCACGCCGGGATGAGCGAGGAGGAATCTCGCAATTGGCTGATTGACTACTGCAGCACCACCCTCGCAGTGATCTCAAAGAGAACGCCGGCCGCAATCCGACACAGTACCAAATCCAACCTCAAGTACATTTACAATTCCGCCGTTCCGTTCCTCTGCGGTTGCGAGGGCAACAAATTTCATGCGCGGTGCGCCATCGAGTGTCCCGTCCATGCCGACATGAAAGAGAAGGGGTTGGCGAAAGCCATCGAAGACCTCAAACCTAGGCCCATGGCCTCAAGGCCCGCGCCGCTTGAACCCTATATCCCCATCAAGAAGCTGCACCAAGAGCAATTCAACACGGGTATGAGCCTCGCCCTTGATGAGCACCGGAAGGGTGTGAGGTGTCAGCGTATCGTCGACCTCCTGAATGAGCGCGGCCTGAAAACCAGGACGGGAAAGAAATGGGGTTACACCACTCTTCGGAATGAACTCATGAAGTTGAACAACTCGCAACTCGCCCCGCAAAGCGGTGCTGAAGGCGCCTGATTCTCAAAGCAACCCAAAACCGTGCGGCGGGATCGTGATGTCTAAGGAGGCTATTCACAATAACATGAACAGGTATGGCGCAGGAGTTTTGGATGCTGGCAAGGCCCTCGTGAGGCGCCTATCCCCATTGATCTGTAACGAACGAGCAACGCTGCCAGCGGCCCAAAAGAACCAGCCAGAACGTTCCGGTTAATTTGAATGGCCTCCTAAGCGTTCTGCCTGCCAACATTTCCCTTGTCGCCTGGGTCACACAGCCGCTTAAATTGCTCCGCACATGAGTATCATTGAGGAACTGGATTGGAGAGGTCTGCTGGCTGATTGCACAGACCGGGAAGCACTTCAGCAAAGATTGATGTCAGGTCCGCTGAGTCTTTATTGCGGCTTCGACCCCACGGCCGACAGCCTCCATGTAGGCAACCTCGTTCCCTTGCTCGCGCTCCGCCGGTTCCAATTGGCTGGCCACAAGCCGATCGTGCTTGCCGGAGGGGCTACCGGCTCTATTGGAGACCCAAGTGGCAAAGCCGCCGAACGCCAACTTCTTTCAGCGGAGACTCTCCAACACAACATCGACGGCGTTAAACGGCAGCTGTCGGCCTTGCTCGACTTCGAAGCCTCGGCCAATCCTGCCATCCTGGTGGACAATGCCTCATGGTGGGCTCCTGTCAGCTTTCTCGATTTTCTCCGCGACATCGGAAAGCATTTCACCGTCAACATGATGGTTGCCAAAGAAAGCGTCCGCGCACGCATGGAGGATCGTGAGGCCGGCATCAGTTATACGGAGTTCAGTTACATGCTGCTCCAGGCCTTCGATTTTTTTCATCTGAAGCAGGCCTTCGGTTGCGAGCTTCAGATCGGAGGCAGCGATCAGTGGGGCAACATCACGGCAGGAACGGATTTGATCCGAAAAAAACTCGGACTCCACGCGTTCGGACTCACGCTACCCTTGATCACCAACGCCGACGGTTCCAAGTTTGGCAAGACGGTCGTCGGTGCCGTCTGGCTCGACCCCCATCGCACAAGCGTTTATCGGTTCTACCAGTTCTGGGTACGAACCGAGGACCGCGACGTGATCCGTTACCTGAAGTATTTCACACTTCTGACTCGGGAGGCAATCGACACGATGGAACAAGAGCACGTCCAAAAGCCTGAGGCGCGAGTGGCTCATAAGGCGCTTGCGAAAGCCGTGACCCATCTCGTTCACGGAGCCGCCTCCACCGACGAAGCCATCCGCGCAAGCGATATCCTTTTTGGAGGCGATATTGAGGGGATAAGCGAAGCCACGTTCAACGAAATTGCCGCGGAAGTTCCTTCAATCCGGCTGAATCCAAGGCGCTTCGACTCCCCCGGCCTGCCGCTCGTTGAACTGCTCGCTGAAACCGAGCTGTGTCAATCCAAGGGCCAAGCTCGAAAGGATGTGGAAGGAGGCGGCATCTATCTCAACAATCAAAGACTGGCGGACGCCCAAAGGCGGATCACGGCTTCGGATTTTCTCTTCAACCGGCATCTCCTCCTGCGCAAGGGCAAGAGAAACTACCACCTCTGCACTCTGGAAATGTACCCCGTTTGTTGAATCCAAGTTCGTCACCTTGATGACCCTCTCATTATGTCGCAACTAGCATTACCCCTGCCCGAAGGTCAACTCCTCCAGCTCAAGCGTTGGAACACGCCCACCCTCTACAACGGGTGGGAACAGATCACCCGTTCCGACAGGGCACGGGACGGCATCAACATCGAGGAAACCACCGATTTCATGCCCCAGATGGGCCCCATGGTCGGCTACGCCCTCACGGTTGTCATCGAGCCAAGCAATCCGCAGCATCCTAAATCAAATCCTAAAGCCTGGAGTGAGTATCGCCGCTACGTCGCAGCTTTTCCCTCTCCAAAAATCGTGGTGATTCAGGACCTCGACAAACCCCGTGCCATCGGGTCGTTTTGGGGCGAGGTCAACAGCAACACCCACAGAACACTCGGGTGTGTCGGCACAATCACCGACGGAGCGATCCGGGACCTCGACGAAATGACAAACGCAGGGTTCAAGGCGCTAGCTCGCCGCCTCTGCGTCGGCCATGCTCATGTGAGCCCGATCCGCTGGGGTTGCCCAGTCGAAGTTTTCGGTCAGAAAGTTGAGCATGGGCAATTGATTCATGCCGACAAGCACGGATTCCTGGCCATTCCGAACCAGGATATTCCCGCACTGCTGGAGGCCGCTAAGTTCATGGACTCGAATGAGTGCAACACGGTTATTGCGGCGGCGCGCGGCTGCCATGGATTGGCGACCGAAGAGACTCTAAAGCGCCTCGACAACGCAGCTGCCGAGTTTGGCAAGGAGGCGCGCCGACGATTCTCCCACGGCGGCGAATGGTGACCCTCCCAGAACCAGGCAGAAATATGGGGGCAGTAAAATAAATGACTCGATCAGTGCTCACTGCTCGCCGCTCTCCTCACTTAAAGCGAACACCTCCAAAAGTTGAACGCGAACCGAGGCCATAAAGCCTCAGACCTGACTAAAACCTACCCTTTTAGCCCGAGGAACTCCAATTCCCCGCTCCTAATCGTAATGCTAATCACAATCGTAATCCACCCCTCCGTTTTAAGGGCAACACCCGAGGATGACGATTAGGAAAAATGGAGGGATTGGGGTTGCGCGTCCAGATCACGATTTCAACCGATTTTACTGAGGTCTGAGCCATCCGCGCACCGTCCTAAATCGCGAGGACGTTCCTGACCTTGCCCACAAGCGCGGCGGGAGTAAACGGCTTGGAAACAAAGCCATCTGGCTGGTTGGGCCACTTCGAGAGCTGTTCCGGATTGATGTGGCCGCTGCATAAGACCGTGCGTAGGCCGGGGTGCAAAGCTTTGCAAGCACGGATAAGATCCATGCCATTTAGGGTCTCCATAAGAAAATCTGTGAGCAGCACATCCGGCTTCACGACCTCCATCGAAAAAGACTTCAGTGCGCACTCCGGCTCATTAAAGACCTTGGTCCTGAACCCGTGCCTCAAAAACACGGCCTCCATCATTTCGCCGATCAACGGCTCATCATCCACGATGTAGATGGAGAACCCCCGGCTCAATGAATCATCCACATCCGCGAGTTTCATGGCCCGGTGAGTCGGTCAAGGTTGACCCGATAGTTCCTGCTCAGACTCAGGCGTGTGCCATCCGCGAGAATGACCGCATAGTCTCCGTGGAATAACGGCTGCAACTCTTTCACACGCGAGACGTTGACCAATGTGGACCGATTGATTCGCACATAATTCCGAGGGTTCAGGCGCCCCTCAATCACCGTCATGGTTTCCCGGAGCAAGTGCTTTTCACTTCCGATATGCAATTCAACGTAATTGTCGGCTGCTTCAACCCAATCGATGTCGCAAATATTCACCATGACTATCCGGCCAGCGCTCTTGATGGCGAGCCGTTCTGGAACCTCCCGTTCAGGACGCAACTCCGACAGCAACCCCCGCAGACGGACCGTCATCTCATCCTTCTTCCCCTCCGACAGCCGCCGCCGAAGACGGCCCAGGGCAGTCTCAAATCTTTCCCGATCAAATGGCTTTAATAGGTAATCCACCGCATGCACATCGAATGCCCGGACGGCGAAACGATCATAGGCGGTCACGAACACCACTCTCGGCGTCACCTGATCCCCAACCATGGACAAGACCTCGAAGCCGTCCATCTCAGGCATTTGCACATCTAAAAACACCACGTCAGGGGCGTCGCGCAGGATGGACTCGACGGCCGACCTTCCATCCGAGCACTCGCCGATGACATCGAAATCTGTCAGTGACGAGAGCAACTGCCGCAACCGCTCCCGCGCCAGCGGTTCGTCGTCCACGACCAAAGTCCGTGCCTTCACTTTGCTAATTATGATTTACCGGTTCCACGGTCCATTCGCTGGAACGGAATGGAAACGATGGCACGGAAACCGCCTTGGGGTCCACTCTTAAGTTCGAACGTCTGATTGTCGCCATACAATTCAACCAGTCGAGAGCGCGTGTTCGAGAGTCCGATACCTTCCTGGGCGGAGGATCCAGGAGTCAAGCCGGAACCATTGTCACACACTTCCAGGATCAACGTTTGATCGCGGGCCATGGCGATGATTTCCAGCCTGCCAACGCGGGCATGAGGCGCAATGCCGTGCTGGATCGCGTTCTCAACCAACGGTTGCAAAACAAGGTTCGGAACCAAAGCGTCGATCGTTTCGGGTGCGATGTGCTTCACAACCTGCAACCGGCTCCCGAAACGCACCTGCTCAATCTCCAGGTAACGATCCAAAAACTCGATCTCCTGCCGCAGCGGAACCACTTGTTCATCCGTGCTTTCAAGAGCATAACGCAACAACTCGCTCAACCGGGCGATCATCCTGTCGGCAGCCTCCACGTTTTGATGCATCAACGCCGAGATGGCGTGGAGCGTGTTGAATAGGAAATGGGGGTTCAACTGCATCTGCAAGGCCTTGAGATGCGCCACCACCAAGCGGCGTTCGAGCTCCGAAGCATGCCGCTCGCGCTCGACTGACTCGCGATAATAGGCCATTGCATGCACGGAGATCACCAAAACCCAGTAAACTAGCACATTGAAGAGAAATGTCTTAGTCAGCAACAGATCAAACGTTTCCTGATAGCTGATTTGATGACCTGACCACTCGGCCTGCGCCTGACCCACCAAGGCGCGAAGCGTCATGTAGAGGACAGAAAACACCAAAGATGCTGGAAAATGGACCCCCAAGGCCTTTGCCCAACCGGTCGAGGTGAACCGGATCCGCCGGGCTAACGGGGCGGAAAGGAACGCCAGCGCGGCGTAGACATACCAATCCCCCAAAGACCAGGACACGGCCCTCGCCCAGGACACGGGTTGCCCAAGCTTAGCGCTGCTGACGAATAACTGGCTCGCAAACGCCAGCCCAATTAACGTCCAAAATGCCGCCGCTTGGACCCACTTCACCCAGAAACCCGCCGCGACGGATCCTGCTTTTTCCTTGCGTGCTCCGGGGTCCATCAACGTCTGAAAAAAGTTTCCCGAAGAGTTCCGCGCTCCGTTGTGACCACCGTCCCCGGATTAACACCATTCCTGACAAACCAACCCTGGTTCATCTCCAGCACGAACTGAACGCGGTCCGTGGCAGCCTCAATCGGAGTTTCATCCAGCGGTTTCATGTCCCGCACCTCGAGGATGACACCTTCGGGATCGATGTAGGCACCACTCAAAGGGATCTTGGTATTCCGCATGTAGAACGAAGCCCTGTGCGGACCTCTGAAGATAAACAACATGCCTTCGGCTTCCGCCATTTCAGTCCGATGCATCATCCCTGTTTGAATCTCCACCGGCTGAACCGCCAACTCCGCCACGATCTCCTTGGGCCCGAGGAACAATCGCAAGGTGGTCAGCTTCGTTTGCGCGACATTCAGATACCCCAGCGAATTGACCGTCTGCTGCGGCGCAGCTTTCGACGTGGAACTCGGCGGTAGGGCGGGGGGCGCAGCCTGATGACACCCCGCGTAGAACACAATCACAACCCCCAGCACCGACGCTCTGAGAAAGGACAACATGGCCGTCAGTCTAGTGCCACTCCAACCCTTTTCAACCGGGAAGAAATCCGAACCCTGCATGGCTGCCGCACAAATCCTTGCCAACAAAACTGAAATCGTATCATCACAGGTTTTGACCACCCCATGATTCGGCTACTACGGAGGCGTGCCTGATCGTCGGCTGCCGCAAATAGACCCCTCTGACCCAGCAGCGACGCAACCGCCTCTCTCAAGGATCAAGGCTGAATGAACTGCAAATCGTCGGTCTTATACTTGTAGCTCGCAAACGAACTCACGCCGCCGCGCGTGAAAAGTCCGGCCTGCCCATCGACGACGACCGCGTTGAAGAGATAACCCACTGCAGCCTCCGCCTGGCCGACAGCGGCGGTTGATGGATTGAGAAGAACGCTAACCGTCGTACCCTTTAGCGAAAGGGACAGAATATAATCGGTTGCCGGCGTGATCGTCTTCGTGACGCTTGCATCGATCGCCCAACCACTCTTGGTGTGATGCCCAATCACCACCTGGTTTGTCCCGGCAACGATCGCGGCGTACTTGAAATTGACCGAGTCGTAGTAATCAAATACAACCCCCGCCGAGGTCCCATTCGCCCCTGCCCTCACGGTTGCGTCAAACAACAGCACCGACGAAGTTGCGAGAGCGATACCCGAATTCGATGAGGCAAAACCGGCGGACGCATCGGGCGTGCCGGAGTCTCTGTTTCCGGAAACACTCCATTGCCCGTTCTGGGCACCCGTCAGCAGATTTGCGACGTTGTCCGTAAACCATTCGGTGTCTTGGAATGTGATCGTGGGCGGCAGCACTTGCACTTTAACATTGTCGATCTTTGCCCGCGCATTGTTGCCGCCGATGCCCACCAGACCGTTGTTGAGATTGAAGCTATACCCCTCGTCCACACGCGCTGGGAATGAGAATGAAAGAACGTTGGAGCTGCTGTTGTCGATGACCAGCACCGCCGTAAGGCCGTTCAATGCGGGAATGACAGCAACATCCCGCCGTGATGATAGCACCAATCTGTGTCGTATCGTAATTCCAGTTGCCGTTGCCGTAGTTCACTCTGAAGTCAATCGTGTCGCCGGCCTGAAGTGTAAGATTGGCGGCGAACGAAAGCTGGCTGGCCGCGCCAGTGCCCAAGACCGCTCCTGAGAACAATAATGTGCTGTTCTGATAAATCTCGACGCCGCTGGTGGTAAAGCCACTGCGTCCCTCGAACGCGGCGGCGAGACTGGCCGGTCCAACAAGCGGTGATGTCCACCGAATCACGCTGCGCTCGTCCTGCTCTCCCGGGTGGAACGCGACCTGGTGCGGCAGCCACGTCGTGGCGCCTACTGTGATCGGGGTGTCAGTCGGGTTGAAGAAAACATCGGGCGGCGCCGCCCCGCCGTTGTCTCGGAAAGGGCCACGCCATTCATTCAGGCTGAGACCAAAGGCGGCGAAGGGAGTGGTGTAAGGGTTGAAGACACTGCTGCCTGGGGCCATCCATCCGAGCGACCACGTTCCATTGGGATTTTGTGAGGCCGAAAAGTCCGCGGCAAGGTCAAACGTCAATTGAGCCGGCGCACTTTGGACAATGGCGACACACGCGAGGAAGCAGATGCTCCGACAGATCTGGTATCTGTTGTTCATTTTGGTTGTTCCTTTCTGATTTTATCTTTCTGAGCGTGATTTGCCTGAGGCGGCGAACGCCGGTAGCCGTCTAACGCCTCGAGTGAGCGACCGCTGCCGACCGCGCACCGTAGCCAACACAGAAACCGTCCCCAATCACCCGCCAACGCGGCAACCGAGACGCCTAGCAGCGGGACTCGACTCGATCGTTCGGCGTCCCTTCACCTGAGCTGCTCAAGAAAACTGTCCTCACTGATGTTCGCGTCCCGAAGCGCACCTCGCAAAGTGTATCGGTCGATCTCTGGGTGAAAGGGAAAAACAATCCTTCTTCCGTCGGTATGCTCCATCTTGACGTGGCTCCCTTTTCGATGAATCTCGACGAACCCAAGCCGCTGCAATGCCGCATGAACATCTCTCCCCGAGAGAAGCGGCAGCTTCATGACAGCTCAACAACCTCGTATCTCTCGTCATAGGGTAACTGTGCCGGGTCCGGCTCCAGATACAACTCGACCGCCTCTCGAATGTTCTGCAAGGCCTCTTCCCGTGTCTTCCCTTGCGACCAACATGACCGGAGAGAAGGACAACGGGCCGCGTAGTAACCGTCCTCGCCTCGCTCAAGAATGACTTTGACCTTCATTGGCCACAGAATATCGTTGAAAGCCACCCAGTCAATGTCCGCCTAACGAGCTCAGCGACCCGGCGCACGAGAACGCTGGATTGCATGTCCAAAACCGACCCTTCCGCAGTGCGGCAAACAAACCAGCCGCGAGCAGCAGAACGACCGGCAGGAACATAAAGAGGAGAGCTGCAACGACCGGTCAGCGTAAAACGCCCCCGCCGAAGAACATTCTCCAAAACGTTTCCAACTTAAACAGAGCTCGGAAGCAGCTTTACGCTCATCCGAACTCTTCGTGTTTTGGCGGGACGATGTCCGTGTTAGTTGTTCGTGATATTGCTTTTCGATCTGACAATCGCAGTGAACTGAGCTCCGTCAGCCCCGTTCGAGGACTCGAATGTGACGCTGCTCAGGTCCGATAAAACGCCGGGGCGAGGCTATGACCTGATGGATTGCTTTCCCGTCCGGTGGAGTTCGCCAAACTTCGACACCAGCCGCGGTGTGGAGACAGAAACCCTCACGGTGAAACCTGCCCGAATTGAATTCAAAACTCGCATGCCCGCGCCGTCGCCGAGTTCTGGTGGCGGCCAGCCACCGGTTCTCCCTGAAGCCACCGTTCCCGACTTTTCCGACTCCGACGACTTTCTCCGAGTTCGCGGTTTTTCAGTGGAAATTCAGGGTGACCTTGGCAAAGAGGTGGACACCGCTTGGGAATCGCTGAGCGGCGGAGAGTTGATGATTGAAATGACGGAACCAACCAAAGGCGGGGACAAGTTTCGCACCACCTCACCCGGTCACAAGTCCGTCAGCGAAGTCACGCTGCGTGGCGCCATGACCGACGGCCGCAAGGCGCTGTGCGATTGGATCAACGAAACGGCGCAACACCAGGTGACAGACAGATTGTGGAGGTCGAATAGCCTGCCGGTCCCTGCAAGGGGCGGGCGTTCGAATAGCTCGTCGTCTATCCCCATTGGTCCATTGCCGGCGAGCCGGGCGAGGGCGGGCAGACTCGCCGGCACGAATGCCGGCTCTCCCAGGCTATAGCGCTTTTTATGTTGCTCGTTACCTCCGCAGACGTGGAAACTGGCGTGTGGGAAAGAGAGACCGTTCATTTGGCTTCATTCGGAGGCGCGACCAGGGGTGCAACTCACGGTTTCCGGGAGGTGTCGTTCGGAGGACAATACCTACCGCAGAATGGGAAGAGTTAAGTAGAGTAGGCGAAGCGGACGGATTGAGAGGCACAGGCCAATGACCGTCTCGCTTCGCCCCTCATCGAACCGGACAGGCGGTTTTCCCGCATCCGGCTCTCCGAGGGCCATTCATCGCATTGCTTATTGTTCAC
>CAMBEJ010000083.1 GCA_945865375.1 Akkermansia muciniphila
AACCTCCTCTCGGTCGGTGACCACCATCCGTTCGTCGCAAGATAGGTGCTCCCTTTGCCAGCGAGGGCCACAAACCGATAATCGTCAACCGACATCAGCACCGAAACTTTCGGGCGGATATCAACGTCATCCAACACGGAAGAGATGGAAGTTGCCCTGACTTCCACATGATGCAGTGTCTTCAACGCCGTAGCATCCGGCGTCGTCGCCGCGAAAAACGACCACGATACTCTCTGCGGAAAAATCGCCTTTCCTGTATTGGTAAGGCCCGCCGTCTCAAACTGGCCTGCAACATATCCGTCAGCCAAAGGCCCCGACAACGGGTAATTTCTTGACGTTCCGAAGACCACCCCGGGATGCGAGACGTAGAGCTTCTCCAAGGCAAATACATCGTTAAAGTTCCACGAAGCGGTGCAGGACAAATTTGTGGGAGGCATGTTATTACCGTACACTATGCGCGACGAGATTTCGGAGTCGTGGAACTCACTGGAGGACTTGAGTTGGCGGCAGTAAGCCAGCCATAATACATGAGCGAAATCCTCCGAAAAGTACGGAATGGCATTTTCATCATCGCGATAGATCTTCCCTTGAGCTTTCACGACCGATTTGTTAGTCGTCATCGGCGGGGTCACGTACTGAACGAGGAATAAATGCGTCCCGTCTTTGGCGAGTTCGCGGTGTCCCAACGTTTGGTCATCGTCCCGACGAGTAACGATTCGCCAGCCATTCTGCTGGACTACGCAGGAAAAATCGTAATGCCGAGTGGTTGGCGGGGATGCCGCCGGCCAACTTACCTCCGTGCGACCGTCAATTCTGGTAGCAGCCGCCGCAAAAAAGCATGTGCCTGTCGTTACCAACATCAACAGCACGATAAAAAGCTTCTTCATCGATTGTAATTTGTCACACGCGTTGTGCTTGATGCGCTTTGACCATTTGCCGGGACACCTCGACTTGCGAATTCATGCCGGGTGTTGCTTAGCGAAACACTCCAACAGAACCCCAGGCTCTTGTGGAAGAATAACTACGAACGAGCAAACGTTGCAGTCGATGGGGTTAAATAACACGCGGATCGCTCGGTCAACGGGGGAAACTTCAGCCCACCCGAGGTAATAACCTTTGGGCGAGGCAAAACTCGCGCCGGACCACAGGCCAGACCAAACGAGGAGCAGTAAGCCAAATCTTTTCATCGTCGCAATAAAAAGGGCACAAGAACTCAACTCAGAGTCAGCTTGTCAGTTTTCGCATTAACCCTGACTGCTCGTTGAGGAATTGGAATACCCAAATCGTGGGTATTTTTTCAATCATGGCCAAGGCTTTCTGGAGGCGTCCGATCCAGGCCAAAGAGCTTGAATTGCAGTTCTGCGCGGCTGTGGATATCGAGTTTATGGTGGATGTTTTTTTGATGCGTGGAGACGGTCAAGGCGGCGATCCCGAGCTCTTTGGCGATGGCCTGGTTGCTGAACCCTCGGCAGGCCAGTTCCGCGATTTCCCTTTCCCGCGCTGTCAGCGGGAACATTTCATACGGGTTGGGCCGATATTTGCGATAATTCTCCACCAGCAACTTGGTAGCGCGCGCGGAAAGCGGACATCCCCCGGCCAGAACCTCCCCGAGTTGTGCCAGAAACGCATCTCGTTGGAGCGGTTTCTCCAGAAAACCATCCGCGCCGACATCCAACGCCTCGAACAAAATAGCGTTGTCGGGAATTCCGGTGATCACGATGATTTTGATGCGAGAATCGCCCCTTTTGAGCCGCCAGACGACCTCAGCGCCTTCGATACCGGGCAGCCCGAAATCTACAATCCCCATGGCCGGGTTCGTGGCGCGAACTTCGTCCAACGCGGTTTCACCGTCTGGGAAGGAACCGACGCACCGGTACACGCGGGCTCCTATCAGCCAAGCCTCGATTTCCGCGCGGACCCTATCGTCATCCTCGACAAGAATTACGGACGTTGTTTTGCTCGTCGCCTTCATTGGAACTCCCGCCGACAATGAAACTATTGTTCCTTTCCGTTGCGATCCGGTGATAACCAGCCACCAAAGTGTTTAAACGCCTTGTTCGATCGAGGGACAACTTCGCTTTTGAGAACCTTCATTGCGGATTGGGCCCATGCAGTTCACGCTTGTTCACGCACAGATGCGCCTGTCGAGATCC
The DNA here is from genome assembly GCA_945865375.1 of Akkermansia muciniphila. Taxonomy (GTDB): domain Bacteria; phylum Verrucomicrobiota; class Verrucomicrobiia; order Limisphaerales; family F1-80-MAGS106; genus F1-80-MAGS106. The sequence continues at coordinate 2,154 of CAMBEJ010000083.1, forward strand.
GACGAAGTAGCATTTTTTGGCAGGTCCAGGCCTCGAGTGCATACGCTCCTTGCAGAATTTCGAGTGACCGTAAAGAGGTCATAGGGCGTGTCAAGCCATTCTTTGCATTGGATTGAGCCCAGCCACTTCACCCTTGAAACAAAGTCCCGACACGGGCAGATTCCAGACATGGGAAAAGTCGTTGTCAAAATCAAGCTCACAAATCTCAAAGACTCGTTTTTGAAGGCAGTGGGCGCGCGAAAAGCCAAGCCTCGCGCGGTCGAAGTCGAGGCGCTTGTGGACACCGGGGCCACGCGCCTTTACCTCAAGCCCAGCGTCATCAAGAAACTGGGACTGGAGCGCACCGACACCGTCCGTTCCAGGACCACCAACGGCAACGCACTTCGCTACAAATACGAGGCGGTGCGGTTGGAATTGATGGGACGCGGTGAAGTGTTCGAGGTGATCGAAGTTCCAGAAGAAGTGCCCAACTTGCTGGGGCAGGTGCCGCTGGAAGTGCTGGATTTCGTGGTGGATTCGCGCGGGCAAAAACTCATCCCAAACCCCGCCCACGGAGGCGAACAGATGACGGAAGAATACTGAGCAATGCGCTGCGGTGACGGGCTGAACCACAGCCACCCCCAGTCACAAACAAAAAAGGAGTCAAACCATATCAAACGCAGTCTATTGCATTGACGATTCACGTCCAATCTTTGGAGGTTTTCTCTTTCCATGAAGTTCGGGGCGGGGACGGCTCGTCCCCGGTTCGAGTGCCTATCGAAAGGAACATGGGGACGAGCCGTCCCCACCCCGGTTTTCTTTTTCTACGAAGCCGACTCGATCGCCGCGCGCGCGGCTCCGAACGCGCCGGCATATTCTCCCAGTTCAGCGGGCACCAAGACCGCCTGACTTCCGTCCGGGCGCCATTCCATGGGATCGAGGAATTTCTGGAGCGGCGCGAACAGGACGTCCCCAGCCCGGGCAATGCCTCCCCCGATGATCACGCGTTGCGGGTCCAGGATGTTGATGAACGAAGCGATCGCTCCGGCGAGGTGTTTCAATGAGCGCAGCCAAACGGCCGTCGCCGCAGCATCCCCAGCGCGGAATGCTTCGATGAGTTCGTGCGTGGTCTTGAACCGGCCTCCTGATCGGACCTCTATGGTGCAGTTTCCGATCATCTGCTCGAGGCTGCCAGGAGCCTGGCAAACATCCGGCGGAGCATCGACATCCAGCACCGTATGCCCCAAATGTCCCGCGCGTCCGATGCGCCCGCGCAACAAATTCCCGTCCACCATCGCGGCCCCACCGACCCCTGTGCCCAGTGTGAGCAAAATGGCGTTGGAAACACCGCGCCCAGCGCCCAGCCAACATTCTCCCCGCAGCGCCGCCTGAGCGTCGTTGAGGACCGGCACTTTTGTGGTGCGCCCCAAGAACTGAGTCCAATCGAGGCCTTCCAGCCCTTGGAGGCGTCCGGGCATGCATCGGATGCAGCGGCCATCCTCCGAAGCCAAGCCGGGTGCCGAAAGCCCCACTCGTGCGAGGCGAGTGTCAACGCCCTCCGGAGGATGTCCCAAGAGTCTGCGAATTATCGCAGCCCATTCCAGCGCATTCGCGGCATCGAAACCCGTGGTTTCACGGGCCAAGACATCCCCGTTCGCGTTCACCCAAACCGACTTGACGCTGGAACCTCCCAAATCAATGCCTAACGCGATCGTGGACTTCGGAGTGGTCATTGAAAATCACCCAAGCCTTTTGCCTGACCGTCGCTCAGTTGCCAACCCCCGTCGATCGACAAAACTTGTCCCGTGATAAACTTCGAGGCATCGCTCAAAAAGAACACCGCCGCCTCGTCCGCGTCCGACGGGAGTCCAATGCGGCCTCCATCAAGAGGCTGTTTTGTTCTAATGAAGCCCATTATTTCAGAATTTTGTTGCGCCCGAGCCGACATGGGAGTCTCGACGAGCGCCGGTGCGAGAACGTTGAGCCGGATGTTGGAGGATGCATAATGGGCTGCGGCCGACCGGGTCATCCCAATGATGGCAGCCTTGGCGGTCGCATAGGCGTGCGTTGAAAAGTGCGTGGCCGAGGGAGCAAACGCGAGAACGGACCCCATGTTGAGAATGCTCCCCCCCACTTTGCGGCTCAAGAAATTCTGGATCGCGGCGCGGTTGGAATAAAACATTGAAGTCAGATTCCAATGGAGCGTCTTCTCCCATCCTTGATCGGTGATCTCATGGAGCGGTCCATCGCCGTGCCGGCGTCCGCTGCCGCCGGCCACGTGGTAAAGTGCGTCAAAGCCTTGGAACTCGGCCAAAGCAAGATCAATAGATTGACCTGCTGTGGCCGGATTGGAGGCGTCGGCCGTGAGATGCCGCGCATGAGGACCCAGCTCGGCCACAGCGAGTCTGCCGTTTTCGGCGCTGCGCCCGACGACGACGATGCGCCCCCTGGCTCGCACACAAGCATGGGCGGCAGACAACCCGAGTCCCGTAGTGCCTCCGATGATCACAACGACTTTGTTGTTTAAGTCCATAGAGGGTTGATGGTCTTCATTCAATGTTGCCGACACAGTTCAAGAAACTGCGCCTCGTCGATCACTCGCACGCCCAATCGTTCGGCCTTTTCGAGTTTCGACCCGGCGTCGGATCCCGCGAGAACGAAATCGGTTTTCTTGCTCACACTGGAGGTGACCTTGCCACCGAGCGCCTCGATTTTTGCGGAAGCCTGTTCGCGCGACAGGCTGGGAAGGGTTCCAGTGAGTACGAACGTTTTCCCAAGGAACGGGCCTGGAGCCGACTCGAGCTTCTCGACACCGAAATTCAGGCCGACCGCGCGCAACCGGGCGATCAGCTCTTGATTATCGGGGATGGCAAACCATCGTGACACGCTGGCGGCAATCACCTCCCCAACATCCTCGGTCGTGGTCAAGGTTTCAACGGTTGCGGCACCGACCGCCTCCAGGGTTTTGAAGCGGCGCGCCAGGGCTTTGGCGACGCTGGACCCGACGTGCAGGATCCCGAGGCCGAAAACCAGACGCCAGAGGTCCTGAGATTTGCTTTGGTTGACACTTTCCAAGAAGTTTTGAGCCGACTTTTCGCCCATCCGATCGAGGCGTGAGAGGGACTCCGGAGTGAGTTCGTACAAGTCGGCGACGTTTTTGACCAGGCCCTTGGCGACGAGCTGGCTGACGAGAGCTTCGCCACCGCCCTCGATGTCCATGGCTCCCCTGGCGCACCAATGTTCGATGCGTCCCCGGACTTGAGCCGGGCAATCTGGATTGCCACAACGCGCCACAACCAGGGTTTCGCCTGAATGGACGCTGCGGGATACGGCTCCGCCGCACGCCGGACACGATCGTGGAAATTCGAAACAGGTTTCTGAACCCGTGCGTTTTTCGAGCACAACGCGCACCACCGCAGGGATGACCTCGCCTTTCTTTTCAATGATGACGGTGTCGCCAATCCGGATGTCTTTGCGACGCAGTTCATCTTCGTTATGAAGTGTGGCGCGGCTGATGGTGCTGCGGGAAAGGAGCACAGGCTCGAGCTCCGCAACCGGTGTCAGAGCGCCGGTGCGCCCCACCTGGATGGTGATGCCACTCAAGACGGTTTGCGCCTGCTGGGGAGCGTACTTGTAGGCGATCGACCACCGCGGGGCTTTTGACGTCGAACCAGCGCGATCGCGCAAAGGAACGGGGTTCAACTTGATGACCGCCCCGTCGGTCTCGTAGTCGAAGGATCTCCGAACCGCATCGAGCTCTTTGATGGCATCGAGAAGTTCCTGAACCGTGGCGCAATGCCACACGCGGTCGGGTGTTTTAAACCCGAGCGAACGCAGCCACTCCAGCATCTGGGCTTGAGTCGATGGCAGCGGCGTGCCATCGACCGCTCCGAGCCCGTAAAAGACAGCGACCAGGGGACGGGTGGCGACAATCCTGGAATCGAGTTGTTTGAGTGATCCTGCGGCGGCGTTCCGCGGGTTTTCGAACGGTTCATCCCCGCATGACACGCGTTCCTCGTTGAGTCGTCTAAAGCCGCTTTCGCTCAAAAACACCTCGCCTCGGACCTCCAGCAAAGCAGGCATCGCCGGGCGCAGGGATTCTCCGCCGGTTCCAGAGCCAGCGAGCGGCGACACGGTGTGTGGGGCTTGAAGTGGCAGATTCTGGGGGACATTGAGTTTCAACGGAATCGATCGAATGGTCTTCAGATTTGCTGTGATGTCGTCCCCGGTCGTCCCATCGCCTCGCGTGGCTCCCACCGTGAAGACGCCGGACTCGTAGCGCAAGCACACGGCAAGACCATCGATCTTGGGTTCGACCGTCCATTCGAGAGTTTCCTGAGGGAGAAGTTTCTGAACCCGCGCGACAAACTCCCTCACTTCCTGCTGCGAAAAAGCGTTGTCGAGGCTCAGCATGGGAGTTCGGTGAGCGACGGGTTTGAATTCGCTGACGGGCGCGCCCCCTACCCGCTGTGTGGGGGAGTCGGGAGTGGTGAGATCTGGATGCTCCTTTTCGAGCTCGGACAACTCGCGATACAGGCGATCGTATTCTTGATCAGAGATCGTGGGATTCGCCAGCACATAGTAATCATAGTCATGAGCCCGTATGAGGGTGGCCAAATGTTCGTGCCGTCTGTGGATTTCAGCAGGGGCCATGGTGTCGGGAATATCGGCTGGGTGGGCTGTCGTGTTTTCTTGCTACCTCCGCAACCTAGCAGTTCCAGTTGGGTCGTGACAATCCTGTTCATCAAGAATGCGCGCGATGGAAAAATCGGCACGGCGAGCCCGGATCAAGCTATCAACCGCTTTTACCCAGGTCTGATGCGACTCGCTCCGGTCGTGAGAACTGCTGCTGATGAGCTAGGAAGAGTTGTGCGGAGTGGCGGGAGTGCTGTAGACTGATGCTCCATGGTGAATGATAGCATAACAGTCCGAAGGGCGACGGTTGAAGATTTATCGGCTTTGAAAGGTCTTTGGATAGCGACCGGTCAGCCGGTGGCGGTGTTGGAGCGAAGAATTACCGACTTTCAAGTGGCGCCACCCCACGACACGAACCCGGTACAACGTTAGCTGAAAACCCCCGAGTTCCACCCCTGCCCCACCCCCCCACTACCTGGCAGGCTCTGTCACGACGGTGGTGGTGTTGATCGGAGTGGAAAGCAGCTTCTGCTTCAGCCCGGAGGGCCACAGAATTTGAGCCTCATCCACTTTCCCGTCCTTGCCTAAGCCAATTGTGATCGGCAGCTCCGACTGCGAAAGATAACCTCGTGTCGGCATCACATGCCGCCAAAGAGTGCGCCCGCTCGATTGGATCCGGATCCAGGCACCGAGTGCGTCGCGGTTGCTCCGGGTTCCCACAAGTTTCAGCCTGACCCAGTTATGGCGCAGCGTTTTCTCGTTCCTCAATAGGAGCGGAGGTCCACTGACCTGAGAGATCACCACATCCAAATCGCCGTCACCATCCACATCGCCGAACGCCGCGCCCCGACCCACAATGGGTGTGACAAGGTCCGTTCCTGTGTTCGCCTCAGGCACCTTGACGAACCCCCCGCGTCCGTCCGCTCCGCGCGAATTCCAATACAACATCGCGGACTGCTTGTACTGCTGGCTCTTCTGAATCTTGTTGATATCGTCCTCAATGTGGCCGTTGGCCGTGAGGAGGTCCAGCCAGCCGTCCAGATCGTAATCGAAGAAAAACACACCGAAAGTGAGTGCCTGCCGACTCGTCGAGCCAACCCCCTGGCTGATCGCCTCGTCGGTAAAGATCATGGGATCCTTCTGGGACACATAAAACGCCGCCATTTCGTTGGCAAAGTTGCCAATCAGAATTCCGAGGCTTTGATCCTCCTGAAACCGCGCGGCATCGATCCCCATGGCACCCCTCGCGCTTCCGTAATTGTCGAAGGCGACCCCGGAGCTGGCTCCCACTTCTCGAAAGCTGCCATTGTGCGCATTCGTAAACACAAAGTTCTGGACGGTGTCGTTGGCGACGATCAAGTCGATCCAACCATCGCCGTTGACATCGATGGGAGCCACGCCCAACGACTTTGCCATAGGCACGCCGGTAGCCCGATTTTTGACCCTCAACCCCGCCCTCTCGGTGACCTCAACGAACCTGCCCCCTCCTTCGTTATGGTAGAGCCGCGGAAATGATCCTGGGAAATTCATCGGAGGACCGTAGGCACGACCGATTCCGACGAGTTGATAACTCACTTCAAAATCGATCGCGCGCGTCCACCGTACATAATTGCAAACAAAGAGATCCAGCCGCCCGTCGTTGTCGAAATCGAGCCACGAGCAACTGGTGCTCCAGTCTGAGGAATCACCGGCCACCCCAGCTTCCTCGGTGACTTCCTCAAAATGCCCACCACCCTTGTTGTGGAAAAGGTGGCCTCCGCCAATTGACGCGAGAAACACATCGACGAGTCCATCGTTGTCAAAATCCCCACAGGCCAACCCCGTGCCGTAGGCCATGATGTCCAAACCGGACCCCTTGGTCACATTCTTGAACCGACCCTTGCCATCATTCTCGTAAACGCCCATCGTGGCTGAGTTGGGCTTCCCATAGTCATGCCAAGGCCAGGGTGCGCCATTCGCAAAAACGAGGTCCTGATCTCCGTCGCCGTCCATGTCGATAAAGGCCACGCCAGCACCCATCGTCTCGGGCAAAAGTTTCTCCCCGTAGCCTCCGTTGTAATGGATGAAATCGATCCCGGATTCCAAGGTGATGTTGGAGAACGAACCTTTCGGAATGGACAAAGTGGACGATCCCTTCGTCTCGGGCATCGAAAAAGGAGTGGTCCTGTCCTGCGGTCGCGGACCGGGCCGGTTCAGGCCGAACACTATACCGCCAATTACCGAGGCGATGAGAACCCCGATCGCAAGCGAACGCTTGAAAGCGCGCCCTATGAGTTCTTCATCGCTTCGGGGTCGTTTTTGAGGCTGTTTGTTCATGCGGACTGACGCCGTGGCAACGAGGGCATACACCTGCTGAGGCAGTGTACAATAGCGTTCAACAGGGCAGGGGTGTGGGGCACCACAGCTCTGCCGACCTCCGGTTGGTGGGCAAGAAAAAGGGCAACCTCATGCACAAATGTAATCAGATCGAGCGTGGAAGCCTCCCTGGAATCAAAACGTACGAGTGGATTGCAACGATCTGTAGAACTCTGCCACTCGCTCCAGATCGATCCCCTCTGGCGCGTTGTCGAGCAACCACTTGACGTCCTCACGCGCGAGTGCGAGCAACCCTCTCTGCAGTCGATGTCGCGCCCGTGCCAGACGGTCCTGCGCGGAAGCAGGGGCCAGAGCGAGGATCGCGTCAAGGTAACGGAGGGATCGGGCTCCAGTCTCAGACTCGATTGCCACGGCATGCAGGTTGCGCAGCATGCGTATCACAATATCTTTTTTTGTTGCGGAGGCCATGAATTCGCTGCGCACGGGGACTTCCGAATGCGTCGAAGCCAACTCATCCGCTTCCGCGTACGTCAGCGCCCGTCCTCCATCGAATACATCAATAAGGCGTCCGTTCGGGGCCGCAGCGATTTGTTTGACGACAAAATGGCCCGGCAAAGGAATCCCCACAACATTCGTGGCTCCGATCGCGCGGGCCAGTTCCATGTACAAGACGGAGAGCGTGATGGGGATGCCTTCTCGATCGTCGATCACCGAGCTCAGATAGCTATTAGCCCGATCGTAGTATTCCGTTCGACTGCCGTGGAACCCATTCTCTTTGAAGAGGTAATCACCCAGGATGCGAAAGCGCTCGTCCGGAGTTGTTTGGAGCGTGAAACGTCGCGAGATCTCCGCAGCCATCCGCCGAATCTCGTTCCGGTAAGCCTCCACATCGATCTCCGGGTTGTCGAGTTTTGCCACCAGCAACGCGGCCTGCGCGAGATCCACGCCGGCTTCGTCTCTTTTGAACAGACCGGCCAACTCGGTTTGGACACGCTCCTCATGGAGCTCAGAAGCCAGGGCTTTGATCTGGCGCGCCTCCTTCTCGAGCTCAGCAGCCCGCTCGTGCAGGGCCTGCGACGTTCCCGCGTGCAATCGAAGATGCGCGGTTTCAGACGCCTTGGGCTTCGCGATCAGGGCCTGGATATCGGAGTCGTTCACAGGGGCCTCATCCTTGAGTTGGGAACCCTCCCGGAAGGAGCGAAATGTCGCGGGAGTTTCTCTGAACGCAACCAGCCCAACTCGGCCAAGGGGCAGTCCTTGATCCGTGGACTCAATCACCATTTGTCCGTTGACGAAACAGCGGATGGTGCCCTCTTCATGACGCACTTTGAGCTCATTCCACCCTCCCGGCCTGTAGGCGCTGCTGCTGATTTGGTTCAGGATGTTCCAACTAAAAACAGTCGGCCCATCAAACCGTGTGAGACGCAACTGTCCAGCGGAAGGATAGAATCCGTAATGTTTGTCGCCGCCGTCTGAGCCAAACACCAGGCCCGCCGCCCCCTCCTCGGTCCCAAGTCGGACGATGACGGAAATCTCGCACACAGGCCGGGAGGCAGGAGGGACCGCCAGGCAGAGCGTGCGGCCACCAAATCCAGAACCCATGCCAGAAACTTCGATGCGTCCAGGGCGTTGGGTCCAGTTCGCGCCGGAGCCGGAGGGCACGCTCCAACTTGCCGCGTCCAATCCATTCAAAGATCGCCAGCGATCCAATGGAACCGGGTTGGGTTTTTCGAGCAATGTTTTGAGGGCGTTGATGGGAACGGCGAAGCCCAGGTTTGGGGACAAGGCTGATTTCATCGAGAGAATCCCTTGAACACGTCCTTCGCGGTCAATCACCGGGCCGCCGCTGTTGCCCGGCTCAACGGGAATCGCGAGCTGGAGCATCTCGACGCCATCGAACTCGCGCTTTGCAGAGATCACCCCCTGAACCACGCTGTGCCGAAGGCCGAGAGGGTTGCCGACGGCAATCACCGCAGTCCCTTGCGCCTGTGTGGAGGAGTCGCCAAGGGTGAGTGCTGGCAATCCAACCGATTTCACTCTGATGATCGCCAGATCCAGTTTCCGATCCCAAGCATGCACCCCCGTCATTTCGAGAAGCTTTCCCTCGCCGAGCTGGATTGAAATGGGCCGCCCCTCGCCGATGACATGCAGACACGTGGCGACCAACCCTGATGCATCAATCACAAACCCGGTTCCCACCCCCGCTTGACCCCCGCCACGCGACGCCGATGAAATAGTGACCACGGACGATTGCACCTTTGCAGTGAGGGATTCGATGCCCTCGGACACGCTCCTGGGTTTACCTCGCTCAGGGGCGGGTTCTCGGGTTGTTTTTAGAGTCCGCTTTTCTGCGGCAGCAGCCGCTGCCGACTCGACCGAATACCAGGCAGCGACCAGAAGAAGAAACGCTAGCGCGGGAAGGATGCGTGGTTCGATGGGCTTCACAAGATGTCAAATCTGAAAATCAAGGACAGGACTGGAACGGTCGCGTTTGTTTATGATTTTCATCTTTAAATCATCCGCAAGCACAATCGAATTCGGAGGGACGCTGTGCGTGAGAAAAACGTTCCCCCCAATGGTGCTGCCCGCGCCAACCACGGTGTCGCCGCCCAAGATCACCGCCCCTGAATAAATCGTGACGTGATCCTCAAGTGTCGGATGCCGTTTGACTCCCTTAAGCTGCTGCCCGCCTGAGGTCGAGGTCGCCCCAAGGGTCACCCCATGAAACATCTTCACATGGTTCCCAATGATGCAGGTCTCCCCCACGACGGTGCCCGTGCAGTGGTCAACGAAAAAATGAGACCCTATTCGCGCCCCAGGATGGAGGTCCATGCCCGTCCGCCCGTGAGCCCACTCCGTCATGATCCGTGGAATCAGAGCCACCTGGCGGTTGTAAAGCTCATGCGCGAGACGCTGGACCGCAATCGATTCGATGCAGGGGTAGGCCACGATAATCTCCTCGCGACTCAGCGCCGCCGGGTCGCCGTTGAACGCGGCCTCGACGTCGGTCTGAAGAATTTCACGAACCATCGCCAACTGCCCCAAGAAATCCATTGTGTGATGATGGGCCTCTTTCCGGAGTTGGTCCCGGTTTCTGGGTTGTTGATCGCGACAGCTCTCAAGGCTCTTATGGATCTCGTCCTCGAGTCGCTCCGCGACCGAGACCATGAGGGTCGCCGTCTCCACCTTTATTTCGGAGGAATGAACCGGTCGATCTTGAAAAAATCCCGGGAAGAGTAGCTGCAACAGGTCCACCGTGATCTGTGCGATCGCAAACTTGGAAGGCAGGTTCTTCCCATCTATGTGGTTGATGCCTCCCACCCTGGCGTAGGAGGCGATAATCTGTTCCGTGAGCTGAGTTACTGTCACGTTCACAAGCGGAGTATCCGGGAGCTTGAGCCCAAAGGCAAGAGGGTGTCTTGGCTCAGACCTCGATGCGTGAAAGGTGTAACCCAAAGTTGTTGTTGCGTTGTTGCGCCCGATGCGGCACGAGGCCGACAAATTCCACCCCGTGCGTTGTTGGCCGCGTGCCCTCATGCGGCACGGTTACCCAGCAACCAACAACTCGGAATGCGCCCATTCACAAAGAAAATTCCTTTGAACAAAAACACCCTGGCTGAGATTTGAAAAAACTCCCACTCCCGGTTTGAACAATCGTGGAGGACCGGATCATGTAGAGCCCAGAACCGCCTGTCTGGTAGCTCGTGCCACTCGTCGTGGTCTGCAATACGAAACTTCCTGTGATGCCGGTTGCAGAATAGATGACGCAATACGCTGCCCCAGTCGAGCGAGCCAACCGGTGCGGACCATGCCATCAATCCAGAGCCGTTGATGGAAACGTTTTGGGGAGGATTCTGCACCAATGCTCGCAAGGTCGGATCTCCCACAATCGCAAGCCAGCGCTTGACTCCGACGCCTGAACTGCAGTTGAAGGAGGCTCGGCATCCATGACGCGCCCGGCTAGCCGCCGAAATCGAAGAAACAAAGGCAAACCAAAACCCATTAGCACAAGCGCAAATGTCCCTGGCTCCGGGATGACGGCCGTGTTGAGGAATTCGATGCTGTCCAAGCCGCTCAGACGCGTTGTGGTCAGCACCAAGTCTACTTCCTGGCCTGCCCAGGGAGAGATATCAACATAGGCAAACCGCGTTGGAAAAGCAGCGCTTCCTCCACCATCCGGTGCCGCGCCAGGGTCATGTATGTCGTATTTCACCGACACATAGGTTCCATTGACTTGCACTTCCCAAGGATCGTTGTACACCACGTATCTGAGAGTTTTGGCATCCAGCGGGACAACGTTTTTTTGAGAGATTGAGATCGGATAGACATCGACTACGCCGTTTGTTGAGGAGTAAGCCGCAGCGCCTGCGACGAACGAAAAACGTCCTTGATACGGAAAATCGCCTCCATCGCCTGCAATGCCTTCAAAACCTAGTCCTCCAGGAAATGTGTTGTAGCGAATGACGGTTAAAGGCACGGAGCCGCTGCGAGCGTCAAGCACAGTCCATCCTGGTAAAAGCCCTTCGACCGGGCCGAACAACTGCCCCGAATCCGGAGGAGCAAGGCTAGACACGTCACCATCGTCGAAAGCAAGATTCCTAAACTCCTCAGCTAGAGTGCTTAGAGCGGTTCCGAGATACAATCCAACTGCCATCGTGACTGCACAGAATCTTGTTTTCATGGACGCCTAATTCCTCTGAACAAACACACCCTGGCTGAGATTTGAAAAACTCCCACTCCCGGTCTGAACAAGCGTGGAGGCCCGGATCATGTAGAGCCCAGAACCGCCTGTCTGGTAGCTCGTGCCACTCGTCGTGGTCTGCAATACGAAACTTCCTGTGATCCCGCTTGCAGAATAGAAGATGGAATACGCCACCCCAGACGAACCAACCGGCGCGGACCACGTGATCAATCCAGAATCGTTGGTGGAAACGTTTTGGGGAGGATTCTGCACTACCGCTCGCAAGGTCGGATCTCCCATAATCGCAAGCCACCGTTTGGCTCCGACGCCTGAACTGCCGTCCAGATTTGCCGTGCGGAGAAAGCAGTCGGCAAACGTTTCGCCGAGACCGAGCCCGTGCATGTCCCACGTTTGATTACGCATCCACACGGAAATGAATCCGTGGGTTTCGTTGGCAAGCGCTGCTCTCATGAAATTCCCACCCAAGTTCCAATCGCCAAACCAGGAGCCTTCGAGCATAAAGAACGCGGTAGGTGAAACCGCATTGGGGTCGGTGATACTTTGGGATGTGCTGGTGGGTGGAAAGCCGTTGTTGATAATGTTTGGTTCACCAAATCCAAACATCAACCCGAAAAGGGTAGAGCGAAACCAGAGCGGGTAAAATGGATCGTTGTTGAAAATCGCTGCTGACGTATCTGTAATGAACCGAGAAGCCAAAGAAAAGCAGTTGCTGACTGTACTACCCATATTAGGAGTGCTGTTATTTGTAATACTCAGGCGGTTGGGGTAGGGAGTAACCGCTCTGCGATAAAAATCTGTCTTGGCAATGTAACGGTTAATCAGAAGCAATTCGAGGTTCTGGGGATTCTGAGCGATTGTCCAGTAGCTCGAATGCAGCCATTGCCCATCCAGGTTAGCGAAATCGATCCTTCCAACCGGGATCTCAATGTTCGCGATTCCCTGGGCATTACTTGGAACGAAGTCCTGGTCAAACCGTCCATCACCCGCGTAATTTGTGGTCGCGTTAAACCGCACAGCGGTGGTGCCCGAGTAAGGTTGTGTATCTGTCCACACCCCATCAAGGTCACCATAGAAGACGTCCGCCGGCCAGGCACCTTTGTGGTTGTCCACTTGCCCGCCCGCACCAACGTGTCCATCCGCCGCCTCAAACCCACTATAGGGGACGGCGACATGGCCAAGAAGTATGATCGCCTTCAAGGCTCCGGAACCTGCCAAAGCGTTATTCGTCGCCACGATGCTCGCTTTCACGGAAGCAATGTTTGCGGGGTTTTGCCCCCAATCCGTGGGGGTGATGGGGTCAAAATGACGGGGCGTATTGGCATTGACATGCACTTTCCACCCGTCTCCCACCAAATTCGTGATCAGCAAATTCAGGTTCGTAATTCCAGCGGCCAGCGTGTTATCGACCAGGATCAGCACGTTCCCCCGGCTGGCAGTCGCAGGGAGATCGATCCCCGCCAAGATCCGTTCCCCGTCGATTTCATATTCGTACTTCGTCCCACTGGAGACCGTGTCGAGATAATCCACCGAAGCATGAGATGTGCTGAGTGTCATCCAGGAAGTGGACGGCGGCACCCGGCGTTTCACGGTTCGCGCCAAACTGCCACCGGCCAAGTTGTCCTGGCGAAAATGCAGGCCGATTTGAGACGAGCTGGGCAGCGCTTTCGCCGAAAGCAGATTCAGTTGAGCGAGTTGCAAACCCTCCGAATCCAATTGGTCGGAAACGTTATTGAACGTTTCGAGGTCGTCGATGGACCCTTTTGCCGGGAAGCCACCCATGGTGCTGTTCCCAACAGTGAAGCCGAGTTCGCGGGTCGGCTTCGGCGGATATTTCCAAACCCCTGAAAATCCCGTGGGATTGAGAACAAAACCGCCCTGCCGCATTTTGATGCCCGTCGGATCCCACGAAACCGAAATCTGACTCCATTCGTTCGCCCTGAAACCTCGCGCGAAAAGGAAGCTGGCGGCAATTGTGTTCTGTCCACCGACGCCATCCTGGGTTTCGAGCATGAGCGAACGGCCATCAGCCGCGATGCTCAAAGCAAGCCAGCCGGGGCCAGGCAAACCAGGCGTCACATACCGGCCCACTTCAAAGAGGCGCGCGATTTGCCCCGGTCCGCTTCCTTGAAAACCGCCGAAACCGTTGGGATACGCCTCCCATCCCTCAGGTTTGTAGAAAAATCGAATGCCGCCGCGTTGAAGGTTGAGGTTCTGTGCTCCGTTTGTTTCCACATCGAAATAGCGGATCATGGCGCCGACGTCAGTGAATCGAGCCGCCTGTCCATCCAATCCTTGAACCATGGAAACGTTCTGAGCCAGGAACGATTTCTGGCCAGCCTCTCCCAGCCACTGACCCGCGCTGTTCGTCGAATCGAATCGGAACCAGCCGAGCCGGGCGCGCATAACACTGCCCGCGTCATTCGAAAGCGTGCCATCAAGGATTTCTTGAGCATCGCCGCGCCCATCGTAATCGGTATCCGGAGAAGCTTCGAAACGAAACGCGCCGGCCGCAACCAAGTTGTAACTGCCGGCGGAAGCTGGGCTCAGCGGACCTTCAGACCGCATGACGCCATTTGTTTCGTTGTAACGCACCCACAGGTTTTTGGCGGCGTCCTGGAACAGAAAGTCCGGGACGGTGTCCGCGTTCAAATCGGCCACGGAAAGCAGACTGTAACCCGCGGGACTTGTGCTCGGGGAGGCAAAAAAAGCAGCGACTCTCACATGATTATTCATGTACCAGATGGCGAGTTCCTTCGTCGAAGGATGTTCGAATACGAAATCCGGATAACGATCGTAATTGAAGTCCGCGGCGCCTGCGAGCCGCCACGGCGGTGTGCCTCCCGTGGCGGCCGGCACGGTCAGCGTGGCCGACACCATTGTTAGTCCATTCATATACCATATTGCCAGAAGATCGTTGGCCGATCCCCCATCACGCCCCCGCCACAGCAAATCTTGCTGACCGTCCAGGTTAAAATCCGCCGAACCCACCAATTTCCAATCGGGTCCAACCGCGTTGGGGTTGAAGAGCGCCGCTCCGATGTTGTTGGCCCCTTGTTGGTACCAAGCAGCGATCAGTCCATCGTTGGCGCCTCCCGATGGATTGGTTTGAAGCTGGAAAAGCAGATCGTGAAAACGGTCCCCATTGACGGACCCTGTGCCCACAATTTTCCAAGGATCGCTTCCAGTATTGTTCGGGTTGAAGGCCTGATCGCTTTCCTGAAAGGCGGCGTTCATTGTCCAAAGCCGAAAATCGAAGGGCGAAACAGACTTTTGAAACACAAGGTCTGGAGGAAAAGCGCAGGCGATGGTGAGCCCCAGAAGCACAAAGCAAAAGTAAGCACATCCTTTGCCAAACGGGGGAAAACAATGAGATCGCATAGAGTGGTTTGGTTGGAGATTATCGGGATGGCTCGATCTCCTTTTCCTTGCGCATGTCTGGGCGCAAAAAGTCATCGGTAATTCTCCGTTCCTGGGCCTCCCCTTGTGGCAACAAGACCGCTTCGCGCAGTTTCTGGTAATCCCACGGTTGAAGGATGGCGAGCAGCGCAAGATCCAACGCATTCTGTTCCTCCGGTGTTCGCACCTTTTCCTCAACCTCGATCTTGCGCCATTCCAGAGGGATTTCGACGATGAAAGGCATTCCATATTTTCGGATATTCTCTTCCCGATCTCGCCGCGCCTCGGTTTCGTAAGTCATCGCCGCGGTCACCACACCGGCGGCCAGGTCGGTGGATTCGGCCTGGATCGACTCGGATTCAAACGGCCCGAAAGATTCCAAACCGAGGACTTCATAACCTTTCTTGAACGAAGTCCCAATGGCACACACCATGACGCTCCGGCCATCCTCCGTTAGTTGGAACTCCAAATGAGGGTGCCGCTTCTTGGCGTGGTTCAGAATGTCTGCGGTGCCCACTGAGGCCGCAAAGAGGAGGCTTGCGCTCTCAATAAGCGCGAACGTAATCATCCGGGATAAGACTCCGTGTTTCATAAGTTAATTTTGAGGGACTGCTCCATGAGAGCCAAAGGACCTCTTCCTCAGACTCTGTTGACTCTCTACCCCCCACCCCTAACGTTTTGTCAAGTAATTGTTCCAATAAAATGCACAAACTGAGGGCGTTCTCAAGCTCGACAGAATTCCCGGGAGAGGTAGGGTAAGGGGTCATGAAACGAGTGTTCTCTCTTCTCCTCGGGATTTGGATCTTCCAACTGACGTTGCCGCTGACCGTTGTGGCCGCAAAGAAGCCGCGGGCCTCCGCGACTGCCCTGCGTCGCGTGGAGAAGTCCGTTTTCGGGCGTTTACCCGACGGGCGCGAGGTGGCGGCGTACACGCTCAGGAACAAGCATGGAACGACCGCCAAAGTCACCGCCTATGGCGCGTCGCTGACCGAGTTACGTGTCCCGGATCGCAAGGGATCCTTCGCCAACGTGGTCCTGGGTTTCGACAACCTCACGCAGTACCTGGGAGATCACCCGGTTTTTGGAGCCACGGTGGGTCGGTTTGCGAACCGGATCCGAAACGCCACCTTCAATCTCGATGGCAAGGTGGTTCACGTGACCGCCAATGCCGGCAAGCATCATATCCACGGCGGCGCAGTGGGCTTCAACCGCGTTCTCTGGACGCACGATTCGAAATCCAGAGCGGACCGTGCCAGCGTCGTGTTCACCTACCGCAGCAAAGATGGAGAAGAAGGCTTTCCGGGGAACCTCGTGGCTACCGTGACCTACACGCTGACCGATCAGGACGAACTGCGGCTCGACTACGGTGCCACGACGGATCAGCCGACCCTACTCAATCTGACAAACCACAGCTATTTTAACCTCGCAGCGAGCGGGGACGTCCTCGATCACGTGCTCCGGTTATTCGCCTCCCGCTACACTCCTAGTGACGCCTCTCTCATCCCCATCGGTGGAGTGGCGACGGTCGTAGGAACCCCCCTGGACTTCACCAAACCAACCCCGATAGGCCGAAGGATCCAGGAACTCTATGAGGGCCCACGGGGTTACGACCACAACTTCGTCATCGATGGGGAGCCTGGAGTGCTCCGGAAGTGCGCGCGCGTCGTGGACCCTCGTTCCGGAAGGGTGATGGTCTGTTCCACCACTGAGCCCGGCGTCCAACTCTACACGGCAAACCATATGAATGGAAAAACCCTTGGAACCCGTGGCGTCCCCTACCCGCGGCATGGAGGCTTCTGCCTCGAAACTCAGCACTACCCCGACTCCCCTAACCAGCCTAATTTTCCGTCCTCCATTCTGCGCCCTGGCCAAAAGTTTCATTCCACGACCACATTCCGGTTTTCGGTGGAGAAATAAGCTCAGGAATTCTGAACTCTTCGGGAAAAGCTAAGGTCGCCGCGATGAATTCGTGACAACCCCGTTAACTCCTGCTGACCCTACCGTTGACCGCCTCCTCCAGAATTGAATAGCGATAGCGGTTACGACGGCCACGAGAATGAGGGCCATCAAGACCGGTGCCACAAACGACAGCAGGCTCGTGGTGATGGCCCCTCCTAACTCCGCAGTAGCCAGCACGGGATTCAAGAACCCACCCGTCGTCAGGCTCGACGTGGCGCGTGTCACCGCCGTCGCCCCCTGTATGAGGCCCGCCACGCCGCCTCCCGCGATGATAGCCACCGTCCACTTCAGGAACGGGTCCATGCCGGAAACCATGGAAGCCGTCGCCATCGTCCCTGCCACCACAGCCGCCGGAGTCGCCACGGTGTCCAGAAAATTGTCCACGCACGGGATGTAATATCCTGCCACCTCCAACACCGTGGCGACCCCGAAAGCGACGCAGGCAGGCCAGGTGCCAATCCACTCAAAACCGGGTGCCAGCGTCATGTGACCTGCTAACGACGCCGCGCTGATCATGAGCAACGGCACAAAAAGGCGAAATCCGCAGGCTGCGCTAAGTCCCAGTCCGACAAAAAGGCTAAGCAGAGTGTCCATAGTTCATCAAGAACACAGACTTTTCAGGGGAGTTTCAAGAAAAAATACGGCGGAGTCGTGTCGTCTAAAAACTCCGGGCACATTCTCTCTAGGCAAAAAGCTGGTTGTCTGATTTGATCACCTGACAATCCTTTATGAAAAAGAACTCGGCAGGCCATCAAGGAAGCCAAACCGTGGCAGCCGGGGGACAATCCAGGTCAGCCCGAAGTGGCAGAATCCATCCGGTCGTGATCTACCCGTTCAAGCAGCCGTCCGATGACTCGGATTTGGAGGCGCTCTACCTGTTAATAGCCCGGTTGAACGGAGAATCCAAGAAATACGCGCGACCCATCACGGTCATGGATCGCAAAACCTACTTCGCTCATGAGGACGACCGGCGCTTCGTAGAGTTCAGAACCCACACCGTCGCAAAACACTCGGATATCCTGGATGCTTGGTGCGTGGACACGTGTCAGATGTGGTACACCGGGTTGGGAACGGCTTCTGAAAGGGGTGCCGCGGAGGACGTCTATTGGCTCATACCAGGAGACTTCAATTACGGCACCCCAGTAGGTCAGGAAGTGCTGGGTCGATTGCACGATCTTCCCGAAATCGTGTTGGAACTTCAACAGGACCTGTGCGTTGGCGAGATCGCGACCGACCACAACAACTCCAAGCAACTGATTGACACCTACGGAACCTTTGCGCTGCTTTACAACTGGTTTCCGGCTGAGGCCAAGGAAATCCGCCAATTTACCGAACGGCCCCGGTCCGAATTCTTCGCGATTCGCCACGGCTTTTTGCGCGACTTGTTGCGGCATCGCTGGTTCGCCTATGAACAAACCGTGGTGATGCTGCTGCAATCCGTCTTCGCAAAGAAACAGATCAGCCGATTTTTCGTGGGCAACATTCCCGATTTGCCAGAAGGCTGCGAGTCGTTCGCCTCCGCCATGCAACAAGTGGAGCGCACCGAACGGGTCCTGAAAACAATCTGGCGCGAGCGCAACCAACACGAAGCCGGATGGGCCGACCACTATCGAGTGCTCGAGGCGCAGTCCGAGCAGGTCCGCAGAACAGCCTTGGTCATCCTCGAAAATCTTCTGGGCTAACGGCCATCCAATCACGCTACGATTCATCATGAGTTCCTTTGGCTCCAAGAAAACGCTCCGAGCGGTCAACTTCATCTGCAACGCGTCCCAAGCGCAGTCAGTCAGTCTGGTAGGCGATTTCAACGCCTGGAATCCGACCGCGCATCCCATGACACAGTTGCCCGACCGCGCTTGGTTCCGGACTGTGGAATTGCTCCACGGCCACCACCGATACGGATTTCTCGTGGACGGCGTCCTGACGCTCGATCCGCGAGCCCAAGGCATCACGCGCAACGAAAAAGGCGAACGCGTTTCCCTGGCCCCTGTCAGTTGACCCAGCCCTGCCGGTCAGCCTACTTTGGACTTTGCTGTTCGCGAGAGTTGCGAGTAGCTTGTGGACCGCCGTATGTTTCTTTCGATCAACCTGTTCTCCATCACTCTCTTGATTTCGGGAGTCGTGTCCATGTTGGTTTCTTTCTTCGTCTTCACGCGAGTGACGGGTTCGATCCGCTGGTTCAGCCATATGATGTTTTGCATCTCGCTCTGGGCCGTCACCTACGGTTTGGAGCTGGCCAGCACCACGCTGGAAAGCATGATGTTCTGGATCCAAATTGAATACGTAGGCATCACTCTTCTCCCAGCCACCTGGATCTGCTTTATCGTCTCCTTCACAGGCAAACACAAATGGATGACGCGACGCAATCTGGCTCTCGTCTTCTCGATGCCTGTCATCACCATGATCATTGTATGGACCAACTCATGGCACCACCTTTATTACCAGTCGGTCTCGCTTGCCCATTCCGATTCTTACATCTTGCTCGCTCTTGAACGAGGCCCTTGGTATTATGTGTTTACCGCCTATTTTTATCTGCTTCTGGCCTCTGGCACAATTCTGTTGCTCCAGAGGTTCAAGCATGCGGACCCCATCTACCATCGGCAGAACGCGATCATCCTCCTCGCCGCCTTCATCCCCTGGCTCGTCAACTTGCTTTATCTCGTGGGTCTCCGACCTCACAAGCATATCGATCTCACTCCTTATGCGTTTATAGTGACTTCCTCTTTGCTGGCTGTCGGCCTGCTCCGCTTCCGCCTCCTGAATCTGATCCCCATCGCCAGAGATAAAATCATCGAAGAAATGAAGACCGGAATGATGGTCCTCGACGCTCAGGATATCGTGATCGAATTGAATGTTGAGATGCGTCGCATCCTCGGCCGCCATGCCAGTTTGATCGGAGAAGCCTTCGGCTCGTTCCTGGCTGGCGAGGTTGAGCTGAACCAAAAAGTGGCCGCGCGAATCAACAGCTCGGTCGTCCTGCGGATAAACGACCGATGGTATGAGGTGGGGGTGACCTCAATGTTCGAGAAAATGACGGTGTATAGCGGTGTGCTTCTTCTTTTTTCTGACATCACCAGCCATCGGTTGACGGAGCAACAGCTCGCTGACTAAGCCAAGGACCTTCAGGCGCTCAACGAGACCAAGAACCAGTTGTTTTCCGTGATAGCCCATGACCTGCGCGGCCCCATGGCTAACCTCGTGGAGTTGATGAATCTTTTGGAGGGAGGCTCCCTGTCGCACGAGGAGTTCAAGTCGCACCTGCCGATGTTTTCGGAGAATCTGAACGCCTCCTACGATCTCTTGGAAAACCTGTTTTTCTGGTCCAGGAGTCAGTTTCACGGGGAGCATCTCAAATTGGAACACTTCAGCGTTGCGCGACTCGTCAATGATGGCATCGACGACTGGCGCCGCCACGCCGCAGCCAAGGGCATCACGATCCAATCCCTGCTCACCGAAGCAATCATGGTCACCGCCGATCGCGAGATGATCAGGATCGTGCTTCGGAATTTGGTGAGCAACGCTCTCAAGTTCAGCTTTGCTTCAGGGACAGTCACCCTCACCGCCAGCACGGCCGGAGCACTGACCCAAATCACTGTCACCGACAGTGGCATTGGAATCTCGCCGGAGGATCAAAAACGTCTGTTCAGCGAGGAACACTTCAGCAGCAAAGGCACGGCCAACGAACAAGGCACCGGCCTCGGCTTGATCCTCTGCAAGGATTACGTCAAGAAGAACCAGGGCTCCATTTCGGTCGAGAGTTACCCTGGCAAAGGAAGCCGTTTTCTCGTCACTCTCCCCTCCGCATTGCCTCCGGACCCCCACCTCATGGAAAATGGAGGCACCACCCTGGGCCAATCGGCTTCGGGTAACGATGGGGGCGCTGCGCCGTGCTCACTCCTGGAAACCGTCCGCCGGTTTCTGGATGGTTGACCCCAGCGGCATTTTTCGGCACACTCCGAGTGAACGAACCAAACGGAAAGAATTGGTCGTCCGCCAATCCTTCAATCTTATTGTGAACGAAGATCTGATCCGCAAGCTGGAGGAAAAGGACCGCGAATTGGCGCAAAGCAACTGCGACCTGGCCGCCCGCGAGGCCCGCCTCCGCGCCCTCTTCGAGAGCAAATGGGAATGCGTGAACCTGCTGGCCGCCGATGGCACGCTGCTCGAAATGAACCCCGCTGGTTTGCGGATGATCGAGGCCGACTCGTTTGAACAAGTCAAGAACCACTGCATTTATCCGCTGGTCGTCGAGGCACATCGCCCTGCCTTCCGGGATCTGGTGGAGAAGGCATTTTTAGGCGAATCCAAAACGTTGGACTTTCAAATCGTCGGCCTTGCGGGAACCCGGCGGTGGCTGGCAACCCACGCCACTCCTCTGCGCGACGAAGACGGAGGAATCACCGCGATGCTCGGCACCACGCGGGACATCACGGAGCGCAAGCATGCGGAACAGGCGCGGCAGCGGACGGAGGACACGTTGCGCGAGTCAAAGCGGCGCGTGGACACCTTGTTCCACGCCAGCCCCGCGGCCATTTGCGTCAACACCGTCGATACCGGTCGCATTATTGACATCAACGAGCAGTTTGCGCGGTTCACAGGGTTCGCGCGCCAGGAGCTGATTGGCCGGACGATATTTGACATGAACTTTTGGGTTAACCCGGAAGCACGGCCAGCCATGATGACCCGTTTGAAGGCCGACCGATCCTTGAGCAACGTGGAGACGCAGTTCCAACGGAAGAACGGCGAAGTGCGTGACGTGCTGGTTTCGTGCGAGCTGGTTGAACTGGCGGGCGAGACCTCTCCGGTAACCATTTCGATGTTCCTGGACGTCACCGAGCGCAAACGCGCGGAGGAAAAGTTGCGCGCGAGCGAGGAGCGTTTCCGCGAGCTGGCAGAGACCATTGAGGACGTGTTCTGGATCACCGACCCGGCCAATACCCGGATCCTCTACGTCAGCCCGGCCTACGAAAAGATCTGGGGCCGATCCTGTCAGAGCCTTCGCGACAGGCCACACTCTTGGTTGGAAGTCATCCACCCGGAGGATCGAGATCGCGTGCTGCACGCGGCCACGAGGCGGATGTTGGCGGGCATTTACGACGTGGAATACCGGATCGTTCGACTCGACGGACAGGTGCGGTGGATTCGCGACAGAGCCTTTCCGGTGCGCCATGCGGGCGGGCAAGTCGAGCGGATCCTGGGCGTGGCGCGAGACATCACCGAGCGCCTCCAAATGGGGGAGCAATTCCGCCAGTCACAAAAATTGGAAGCCATCGGCCAGCTCGCAGGCGGTGTGGCGCATGATTTCAACAACATTCTCGCCGTGATCATGATGCAGGTCGAACTGACGGCGACGACCGAGAACCTCACCGAGGAAGTCCGAGACGGCTTGCAGCAAATCCGCAGCGCTGCCGAACGCGCTGCCGATCTCATCCGCCAGTTGCTCATTTTCAGCCGCCGCCAAGTGATGCAGTGGCGCAGTCTGGATTTGAACGAAGTGGTGACGAACCACTCCAGGATGCTCCAGCGGATCATCGGCGAGAACGTGCGTCTGCACCTGCACTGCACCCGACGCCACTCACAACACGCGCCGACCCGGGGATGCTTGATCAGGTGCTGATGAACCTGGCTGTGAACGCCCGTGACGCCATGACCGGGGGCGGACGCCTCCTCATCGAGACCGGAGAAACAATCGTGGACGAGGAATTGGCGCTCATGCACACGGATGCCACCCCGGGACGTTACGTCAGTTTGAGTGTCACCGACACCGGCATGGGCATCTCACCGGACGCATTGCCGCAGATTTTCGAGCCGTTCTTCACCACCAAAGAACCGGGCAAAGGCACGGGCCTCGGGCTGGCGACGGCCTTCGGCATCATCAAACAGCATGCGGGTTGGATCAAGGTGGAGAGCCAGCCGGGCCAGGGCGCGAAGTTCCAGATTTTTCTCCCCGCCAGCGCCGCCAGCGCCCCCGAACCGGCCCAAACTGGGGAGAAACCCAAGCCGCGCGGCGTTACGGAAACAATTCTGATTGTCGAGGATGAACCTGCCGTCCGCGTCTTGACACAGGGTTGATTCAAGAAAACGAGCGCCGGCTTCCAGCCGGCTTTGCTTCACGGATCCGCCGGTCGCGCTCCCAAGCCGATTGGAAATCGGCGCTCCGTCCCGTCCGGCTGGGCGGCAGCTGTTTTCTTGAATCAGCCCTGGTCTTGACACGCGTCGTGCTGGAGCGGGTCGGCTATCGGGTTTTGGAAGCCACCGACGGCGTTGATGCACTGCGGATTGCGGAACAACACTTAGATTCGATCCACCTGTTGTTGACCGATATCGTCATGCCGGAAGGAGTGAACGGGCGCGAACTGGCGGCCCGCTTGCAGGCCCGCAATCCCAAGCTCCAGGTCATCTTCACCAGCGGTTACAGGGCTGATATCGCCGGGCAGGATTTTTGTTTGCAAGAGCGACAAAGCTTCATCCAGAAGCCCTCTTCCTCGCAGCAAATCCTGGAAATCGTCCGGCGGCGTCTGGACAGTTGATATCTGGCCATGATTTGACCACCGCAGCGACGCTTCCTTTAAACCTAAAAAAAGCAGTTGAGAGTCATTCCTTTTTGTAAGTGCCTGAACTGATATGGTATCCAACTGCTCCGTAGTTCACCTTCTTGGTTGCAACATGGATTTGTACAACAAATTGCAAATGGAATGAGTTGCGAGAATTCGAGACCCT
>CAMBEJ010000084.1 GCA_945865375.1 Akkermansia muciniphila
GCGGAACTCCTCGAGATTTTCTTCGACGGACATTTGCATGCCTAGAGTGACGTAGAAAAGCGTTCCCATGGCATTGAGGTTGGAGTCCTTGGTGACGGCGCTTTCGAGTCGCACTTTGCAATGCTCGTTCAACGTTTGCAACTGCTGGAAATAATCTATCAACCCATTCATTTCCCAGTCTGCGACTCCGCCGTTCTTGGACTCAAGGAACTGGCGGATGAGGTAAGCTCCACAGAACCTGAAAGTCATCTCCTGCATGCTGGCAAAAGGAAGGTGCATAGTGGCCAGGACCTTCATTTGAGAAAGGATCGGGCAGGCGCTTGTGCTCATGATCAAACCCAACAGCGCGCGCAATCCGGTTTGCGCGTCGCACTCGTGAAGATAAGAGCGCTCCGGTGTTCGCACCTCCATCTTCACCTTTTCATGCGAGAAAATATCCCTGAAACGTGCCGTGACGGGTTCAAGATCCACTGCGGCTGGACAATGCTTGACTTGATCTGTGCGCAGGGGACAATTTTCTCACTGGTGAAAATCCAGATGGGTCCAGGGGGCGTGTTCAACCTGGTCTTCTTTCGAACCAAAAACCCGGTTGCGATCGACCTCGAAATCCAGCACCCGACCGTCGCTTAAAGCGAACCGGTATTGAACGAGGCCCTGGCTCCTTTCGATTTCAGGCGAATTCATGCCAAACAGCCTTGGTCATTAGAGATCTTGGGCACGACTCAGAGACTAACCGTCCGGAGGCTCTCGGGGCAAGCATGAAGGTCAAGCCACAAACTCAAGATCTGGCGCGCCAGGTATCAGGCCCTGGCGGGCTGCCCGGGAGAGGAACCGGCGGATCGAATCCCGGCCCCTTTCGCCGTAGTCCAGGGTCCAGTGATTCACATACATTCCAACGAACTTATCGGCGAGGTCGATGCCCATGTCCCGGGCAAATTGCAGGGCATGAGTCACGGCCTCGGTTCGATGGGCCAAGCTGTACTCGATGCTGCGGTGAATCAGCCGTGCGATGTCGCTCCTCACGGACGCGGGGATTCGTTTGTGAATCACATTACCTCCAAGCGGCAGGGGAAGTCCTTCGTTCTCGGACGACCACCAGGCACCAAGATCCTGGCACAGTTCCATTTGCTCGTTTTTATAGGTCAATTGACCCTCGTGAATGATCAATCCCGAGTCCGCCTCGCCATGGTGGATCGCATGAAAGATCTGATCGAATGGAACGACGACGAAATCGATGTCCTTTGCCGAACGATCGAGCCACAGTTGCAGGGCCAGGAAGGCGCTTGTCATGGTGCCTGGCACGGCGATCCGGCTGCCTGCTATGTCCCTCTTAGACAACACCTGCTTGGCGACCACCATGGGGCCGTAGCCATCGCCCATGCTCGCGCCGCTTGGGAGGAGGGCATAGGTTTGGCTGACATGTGCATAAGCGTGGATGCTGATTGCGGACACATCCAGTTCCCCGCGTGTGGCGCGTTCGTTGAGCGTTTGAATGTCCTGCAGGATGTGCTCGAACCGAAGGCCACGGGTATCGATGAGATCCTTGGCCAATGCATAGAACATGAAGGCATCGTCAGGATCGGGCGAATGACCGAGTGTGAAGGGGCGATCAATCATGACAGGATTCTTGAACCTTGATTCGGCAGTTCGTTTGACCGGAAAGCACTCCAAAGAGCGCAGCGCGGAGCTCTCACCCTGTCGGCACCCTGCCATTCTGGCAGGAGCGGATTCGATTCCGCAAACGCGCCGGCGTTTGTCGGAGTGCCGTTCGTGCTCGAGGCTGCTGCGGCCAGGATGGCCGCGCGCCGACGCTTCCGGTTCATCAAGACAGGTAAAAAATCGTGTCGCCGACCTTGAAAGTCTGGTGAGCCTTCAAACGGCAAGAAGCCGTCAGGCGTTGTCCTTCCACAAAGGTGCCGTTCCTCGATCCCAGATCCTCGAGGGTGAATCCGTCTTCATCCCGCGTCAGCCGGCAATGATGTCGGGACGACTTGGCATCTCTCACCACCACATCACAATCGGGCTCTCGTCCGATAACGATCGTCGCGCGAGGAGGCAGTTCTGACAATTGGGACGCGCCGTCGGGTCCTAACACGATTTTGAAGGAGGGGCGTTTGTTGTCGGGTCCTATCGACATGGCAGCGATTCTAGCGGTGTCCCCTTTTTGTGCAAGAGGCGACATCGGAAATTCAAGGGACTTAGAACGCGTGGATATTTTTTCGGAAATGAACGTTGGCGTAGTCCATGAAAATATTCCAGTCACTGGCGGTCATGGAGTGTTTTCCGGGACGAATATAATAGCCGAGCTTTCCCTTGAGGAGAGTTCCGGTTGGCGGGCGTTTGCTGAGGTCCTGGTCCGCAGAATGCAGCAGTTTATAAACCGGCGCAGCGGCGCGCAGGACTTCGAATTGACCCTCTGGATTTGCCCAGGTGTCCTCTTCGGCGTTTGAAAGAAGGACGGGGCGAGGCGCCATCAGCGCCACGAGACAATTCTGGTCCATGGGGAGGCGGTCGGTTTCCTCGTTGTACTCCTTGAATTTGGCGTTGAACCAATGCGGGAACCGGTCATTGATCTGCTTCACAGACTCACCCTCCTTGCCGCGGCTGGGCGCGCTCCCACCGCATCCAGCCTGGTGAGGAATGGCGAGGGCGAATCGTTCATCGAATGCGGCAGCCAAGAGCGCGGTCTTGCCGTTTCGCGAATGCCCCACGGCCGCCACCCGGGAGGGGTCGATGTCCCGGTCGGTGACCACAAAGTCCATCACCCGGCTAAAGCCCCAGGCCCAGGCTGCGATGGTTCCCCTGTCGTGCGGGCGGTTGTCAAAGAGGGGGTCTAGCGCGGCGAGCCAGGCGTAAAGGCCGTCGGAGATGTCCGCTCGGTCGGAGTCGATGTCGGTGCTGCCAAAGGTGACCAGCGCATAGCCTCGAGCGATCAGGTCTTCGATGGGCCAGTCTTTGGCCTGGGAACCGCGCGAGGCTTCGGAGGCGTGACCCGTCTCGCAGCCTTTGCAACTACCATAGAGCCAACCCTTGGAAAGTGGCACGCGCGGGTCGGAGATGACAGCCTGGTTGCCGCAAAAATTCATGGCTACAAAAGCGGGGACAGGTCCAAGGCGTTGATTGGGAACCACCACGAGCAACTCAATTTTCGGGCCGCTTTCCGGTCCAAGCCTGAGTTGGATGACTTTAAGAGTCGCCCGTCCTTCAAGGTAGTGAGGGTCGACGAGTTGAGTGACGACCTCGACCTCTTTGGGCGGTTTTGGAATAGGGCCGTACATCAGTCGTTCGAACTGATCTTTGAGCTCGTCCCTGCGTTGTGATTTCCAATCTCGCGCGCTCGTGATGCGCCTGCCCGAGTTGGTGATGAGAGGGTCAGGAAGCTTCGGTCCTGCATTCCCTTTTCGAGAACTGGGAGGGGCGGATAATGTCATCGAGTATGGTGCCAAAACAAGGAGCGTGGCAAGGAACGTCCAAGCGGGTCGGAGAAACGTCAGATTCATGTGAAAGAATTCAACCCTAAACCTCGAAAGAAATCAATGTCGATAACCTTACTAAGAAGGCGAGAAAAGCGCGAATCATTTTTTTTATTAATTGGTTGCTTTCCAAAATGGAAACCTGTTAAATAAGTCAGTTCTGTTAGAGATAGCTAGTCACTTTCAAGGCATGGTAAATCTTCAAGTGAACTCGGTTCAGTGATGATTTTAAACCCGATGGTCGGGATCAGTCTGGAGAAAGGAACGGTTAGTCTAGGACAGGTAAACATCACATGAGCACGAAGTTGTTTGTTGGAAACCTATCGTTTGATACCACCGAAAACGATCTACATGACGCTTTCGCGGCACACGGGACCGTTATTGAAGCCAACTTGATGATGGACCGCATGAGCGGTCGTCCTCGTGGTTTCGGGTTTGTCACGATGGGTTCGGCTGACGAAGCACAGAAAGCGATTGACGCTTTGAATGGGGCTTCGATTGGCGGACGTAACCTCACCGTAAACATTGCGAGGCCTCGTGAAGAGCGTCCTGGCGGCGGCGGTGGCGGCGGTGGGCGTCGTGAATACGGCGGTGGCGGCGGCGGTGGTGGTGGCGGGCGTGGTGGCGGCGGCGGTGGAGGTGGTGGCGGACGTCGCTATTAAATTTTAGGCATAGCCAGCAACGAGGCCCGGTAAAACCGGGCCTCGTTTTATTTTCATTGTGTGAGTTGACGTCGTCCATGTTCTCTTGGCACCAGTTCGTGGAGCGTGTTGGCACGTAAGGCAGAGCTGAGTGATTCTAGAGAAAATTATGAAAGAAGAACCAATCGAGGTTGAAGGACGCGTGCAAACGGTGCTCCCTGGCACGATGTTCCGTGTTGAGTTGAACAACAAACACCTCGTCCTCGCTACTATTTGCGGCAAGATGCGCAAGCGATGGGTGCGGCTCACTGTCGGAGATCGAGTTAAGATGGAAATGTCCCCTTACGATCTCAACAAAGGGCGCATCATTTGGCGGATGTGACCTCCGAATTTTTGGGAGAGTCGAACAGAGGAGTGGGGACCTTGTGGGTGCCTGGATTGTGTTGGGTTCGGAGGACAATCCGGTTCGGGTAATTCCAAAGAATTATGGCAGGCTTTCTAGACGAACTCTGGAAGCGCCTCCAAGACGGGAAATGTTTTTATGGGTTTTTCTAAGTTTGGTCTTTCACCGACATTGATTGAGGGAGTTAAGGCGATGGGTTACGTAGAGCCCACGCCGATTCAGTTACGGGCGATTCCGCTGATTTTGGAAGGGCGCGACGTCATCGGTAGCGCCCAGACCGGCACGGGCAAAACCGCGGCTTTTGCTTTGCCTATACTTTCAAGGCTGGGGGCCGCAGGGAGGGATATTCGTGTGCTGATATTGGAGCCGACCCGCGAGTTGGCGGCCCAGGTGGAAACGGCTTTCCGTGATCTCGCCAGGTTTACAGATTTGCAGATGGGGGTGGTGTTTGGCGGGGTTGGGTATGGAAAGCAAACCGACTCACTGCGTCGGGGTATCGATGTGCTGGCCGCGACGCCAGGGAGGTTGCTGGACCACATTGGTCGAGGGAACTGCCGGCTTGAAAAGGTGGAATTCCTCGTGCTAGACGAAGCCGACCGCATGCTTGATATGGGTTTTCTGCCGGATGTGCGCCGGATCATCGACCGTTGTCCGAAGCAACGGCACACGTCTTTGTTTTCCGCAACGATTCCTCCGGACATCGCGGAGCTGATCCGGTGGACGATGAAAAATCCCCAGGTCATCGAGATCGGGGCTCGGCGTTCGCCAGCGGAGAATGTGAAGCACGTGATCTACCCGGTTGCTGACGATCAGAAATCCGATTTGTTGAGGGCTTTGCTCGACCAGGTCAAATACGATTCAGTGATCGTGTTCTGCCGGACCCGGCATCGGGCCGATCGCATTGGCAGCTTGCTCAAGCGAAGCAATCACTCGGTGGCAATCCTCCATTCGAATCGCACACAGCGGGAGCGTGAGCAGGCGTTGCAAGGGTTTCGGGAAGGACGGTATGAGGTCCTGGTTGCCACGGACATAGCGGCTCGTGGGCTGGATGTTGAAGAGGTGAGCCACGTCATCAACTATGACGTGCCCCATCACCCTGAGGATTATGTGCATCGGATCGGACGGACGGGCCGGGCCTCGTGTACAGGGGACGCTTTCACGCTCATGGTGGCTGAGGACCGCCCCTTCGTGGAAGCGATCGAACGGTTTATCGATCGAAAGATCGAACGGATCAAACTGGAAAACTTCACTTATCAGCATAGCGCTGTTTTTGAAAATAAGCCGGTTCAGGGTCGAGCGCGAGGGGCGTTGGGAGCGGTTGGTGGAAAGACGTTTTTTCCACGAGGCAAGAAACGCCGGTAGAAATGAAGTTTTTCTCGCGCATCCATGGAGTCAGGATTGCGGATTCTGGTGGTGGGAGGCGGAGCGGCTGGTTTTTTCGCTGCCATTGCCTCCGCTGAATCGGCCCCTTCATCGACGGTCACAGTCCTCGAAAAAACGTCACAATTCCTAGGGAAAGTTAAAATTTCCGGCGGAGGACGGTGCAATGTGACGCACGCTTGTTTCGACGTGCGTGAGCTGACCGCGCGATATCCGAGAGGGGAGCGTGCGTTGATCGGTCTCTTCCATCGATTTCAGTCTCGCGACACCGTGGAGTGGTTTGAAAGGAGGGGAGTCGAGTTAAAAGCCGAGCCTGATGGGCGCATGTTCCCGACGACGGACAGTTCCCAGACCATCATCAACTGCTTGACCAAGTCGGCGATTTCGGCTGGGGTCCGCCTCTGGTCGAATCGGGAGTTGAATTCTGTTCTACCACTTCCCGCCGGCGGTTTTAGCGTCGTGTTGAAGGGCGGACAAAACCTGACGTGCGATCGTTTGCTGTTGGCAACCGGGGGTTGCCGGGCTGCATCGCTGGAAAACCTGGTCGTCTCTTTGGGCCACACGGTGGAGCCTCCAGTGCCCTCCTTGTTCACTTTTCACATCGAGACAGAGTGGCTGCGCCAACTGGCGGGGGTCTCGATGGAAGCGGTTGAGGTGAGTGTGCCCGGCTGTTCGTTGAGTGAACAGGGCCCTGTGTTGATCACGCATTGGGGTTTGAGCGGGCCCGCGATTTTACGACTTTCCGCGTGGGGTGCCCGGGTTCTGCACGCGCGGGACTACCGATTCCTCCTGGTGGTGAACTGGCTTTCCGGGATGTCCCCTGAGCGTGTTACCGGCGCTTTTCAAAACTGCCGGATCAGCCAAGGCGCGCGGTTGGTTGTGAATGCCCCCGTCGGTCCAGTTCCTATCCGATTGTGGGAAAAGCTCGTTGCCGCAGCAGGTGTAGCCAAGGACACTAGGTGGGCTGGGTTGGTGAAATCAGACCAGCATCGGTTGATGGCCCAACTGACTCGAACCGAGCTTCAGGTCACGGGAAAAAGTTTGAACAAGGATGAGTTCGTGACGTGTGGGGGTGTCCGGCTTGCGGAGGTGAATTTCAAAACGATGGAGAGCAAGATCCGGCCGGGACTTTTTTTCGCGGGCGAATTGCTGGACGTGGATGGGATCACCGGAGGGTTCAACTTTCAGGCTGCTTGGACTACCGGATGGATCGCAGGCAGGGCCATGGCTGGGACGAGCTGACGCCTATTCCTCATCTGGGAAGCCGGGCTTCGATGTGTTGTTTGCCCTGGCTTTTTTGCATCAGTTGCATGAGATCACGGAGGATATTGAGAGCCTCGTCGAGGTGGATATCCAGCTCAGGCTCTTTATCGGGTGTTTCTGAATCCAAATCTCCGTCGGCTCCCGTAGTAATCGAGGGTTGATCGTTGCTCGCCAGAGCATCGTTGTCCTTGGCACCGAACCTGTTCAACGGAACCAATTGTTGGTCCTTGTTTACGGTTTCAAGGGTCAATTCGAACACTTTGTCAGCGGGGTTTTGGCGTGCCGCTCTTTCGGTCTTCCGAGCTTCCTTTCGGATTTTATCATCGCCAAGCTCTTTCCGGCGAGACTGTTCGTGCAGGGAGATAACTTTCTCAGCGCGTTGCTTGCGAAACCGTTCGATATCCTCGCGAAGGTAGCTGAAGTCCACGGCACCCAGAACGCGGTCGTGGGATTTCTTCTTGAGCTCCCCTACGTAAGGGGCCACCAAGTTCAACCGGCTGAAGGGCACCGGGGTGATGTAGTCCGAAGGCAGCGCATTGGGCAAGCTCGCTTCGCCCAGTTCCATGTGATCCAGGAGGGAGGGGAGAATGATATCGGGTGTGACCCCGTTGCGCTGAGTTGTCCCCCCCGCGACCCGATAGAATTTGGAGACCGTGAACTTGATTTTGCCAGCGTTGGTGAGGCCGACCGATCTGGCGTTCATGTAAGGGGCCAGGGGAAGAAGGGTCTGGACAGTCCCTTTGCCGTGGGTGGTTTGGTCGCCGACCACGAGTGCGCGACCGTAGTCTTGCAATGCGGCCGCGACAATCTCCGACGCGGAGGCGCTCAGGTGGCTGACAAGCACCACAAGGGGACCCGCATAAGCGGTCCCCGGGTTGGTGTCGCTATGAATCTCAGAGCGTTGATCGGTGCTTTTGACCTGAACAACGGGCCCGTTCTTGATGAAAAGTCCCGCCAGCTTGATAGCTTCAGGCAGGAGGCCGCCTCCGTTACGTCTCAGGTCCAACACCATCCCGCTGACGCCCTCGGTTTTCAACCTAGCCGCAAGTTTTTCGATGTCTTTCGAGGAATTCTCGTAGAATGTGGGCAGGTTGATGACGCCGATCCTGACGGTTTTACCAGAAGCGTCCACATGGTCGATGACCCGCGACTTCGCTTGGGATTCCGTCAGTTTGATTTCGTCGCGAACCAAAGAGATGACCTGACGTTCCGAACCGTCGATAGAACTCGCGGGAATGATCGTCAAACGGACTTGTGTCCCCTTGGTTCCGCGGATCATTTCCACCACCTTGTTCAGCTTCATATCGATCGTGTCGACGGGTTCCTCGGCACCCTGGGCCACCGCGATGATCTGGTCGTTTTCGCGGAGTTGCTTGCTCATGAACGCGGGGCCGCCCGGCACGACGCTGACGATTTTAGTGAGGCCCTCATCGGAGCGGAGCAGGGCGCCGATGCCGCTCAGGGATAGTTTGACGTTATGGATTTCAAAATTGGATGCTTCGGTGGGTCCCATGTAGTCGGAATGGGGATCATAAGCGTGGGATAGGGAAGTGAGATACGTTTGAAGAATTTCTTCGGAATCAAATTCCCTCATCGCCCGGAGGAGTCTCTTGTAGCGTTTTGAAATGAGCGTGATGGTTTGCGAGGGGTCGTAGGGCTTCTTGGGCTCGGAAACCGCAGGGGCGGTCTTGAGAGGTTTCTCTGGCGTGACGTCCTTTTCGGACGGGGCTGCCTCTTTGGATTTGGTCGACTGCCCGGACTTGGAGGAGGATTGGGGTTTTAGATCCTTTGATCCCGGATCTTTGACTTTGGAGAGGTGATCAGACAGGAGTTCGAACTTGACCCTTTGACGCCAGAGCTCTCGCGCATGCGGTTCGTCCTTTGGCCAGGGTTCTTTGTTCCGCTGAGGGTTGAAGCTTTCAGTTCTGTTGAAATCGACGGTCTCCTTCAGCAGTTCCTCAACCAACTGCTGCCTTTGTTCCAACCGTTTAAGATAAATGGCGAATATGTCGTATCCTGGGGAAACCTCGCCGGTCTTGATGGAGTCGTCTAGCGACGTTTCATACTTGGCGGTGAACGCCTCCACATCAGATTGGACAAAAATCAGGTGGTTGGGGTCCAGGGAATCCAAGTAGTTTTTAAGGAATTGTTTGGATACGACATCGTCGATGGGCGTCTGGCGGTAGTGGCCCTGCTCCAGGATGCGAGCGAAGGTCACGGCAATACGGCCGGCCTGCTCGCGTGAGAAGTCGGCCGCGTCGAGGGTCGTGGCGAACCAGGTGACCAAGCTTGTCAGCGTCAGGAAGAGCTTCATACGGGTTGATTGACCTTTTGGATAAACCAAGCTCTTAATCTGCTTCGAATCCTGTTTTTAGCAACCTCGAAAACATGGTGAGGGGTTAAATTAGACTTTGAGATCGATAATTGCGGAGATAATGTGACATGGAAACCGTGCCTGTGATGATCGGGATCGATGGCGGAGCGACCTACAGCTTCGGAGTGGCTGTGAATCGTGAGGGCAGGGTTTTGGCATCTTCTCGTTCGGGCAGTCTTTACTTTTTCGGGGCGAGTTTGGGGGAATCGCGCAGGAACCTGACGGATCTGATCAGGACCATGGAGGTGCAGCTGCCGCTCGGCCATTTTTCCGAGCGCGTGGTGATGGGGAATGCAGCCCTGTTTATGGAGGCGAGCGAACGCGAGAAGGAGGTGTTATGTCGTGGTATTGTGCCTCTGGATCGGACCCGGGTTGTGGGGGATTCCATCACCACTTTTCATGGTGCCAGCCTTGGGCAGCCCGGGATCCTGGTGCTTTGTGGCACGGGATCGATTGTGCTCATCCAGAATGAAGAGGGGCAGTACTTCCAGACAGGGGGCTGGGGCCATATTCTAGGGGATGAAGGGGGCGGTTACTGGATTGCCGTGCAGAGCATTCGGGCCGCGATTGCCGCAGTGGACGGGCGCGGGCCGCAGACGGGGTTGATTGGGGAGATCTGCCGATGGTTTGAGGTGAAGGAACTGGGCGAGATTGTGCCTCTTATTTACACGCCTAAGTTTTCAAAGGACAAGCTGGCAGCACTGTCGGAGCACCTCGCATCCGCCTTGAAGGAGGAGGACCCTGGGTTTAACGAGGTGTGCCGCAGGGGGGGCGAGAAGTTGGCGCGTCAGACGTTGGCTGGAGCGAGCCTCTTGGGGCTGCGCATGGACACGGTGCCGCTCTATTTGCACGGGGGTGTGATGGCAAAGAACCGCATCGTCCGCGAAGCTCTTGTGGATGGGCTCGCTCAACATCTGCCCATCAGGGTCGCCGAGCCGGCGTTGCAGCCAATTCTCGGAGCTGCTTTGATGGCGATGATAGGTGCCGGCGTGGTTCCGACTTCCGACATCGTGCGCCTGCTAAAGGAGAGTTACGACCACCATTTGGCTCGGAAAAACCAGCTTGAATCCGGCGGATAGACTTTTGCGAGGCTCATGAATTTACTTAAAAGGTATCACGAACTGGTCTGCGGCCAGCTTGATAAGGTGATGGCCACCCAGCGCGTCGGCATGGAGCGCGCCGCGGGTTGGGTGGGCGAATCCCTGGCTTCCGGCCACTGGATTTACGCCTTTGGCACGGGGCATTCTCACATGCTCGCCGAAGAAATTTTTTACCGTGCTGGAGGACTCGCGCGTGCCGCGCCGATTCTTGACCCTCAGTTGATGCTCCACGAACGCGCCATCGAGGCCACCTACGTGGAGCGCCGCGAGGGCCGCGCCTCGACGCTGCTCGACCTCTACCCCGTCGGGCCAGGGGACGTGTTGATTGTCGCCTCCAACTCCGGCCGCAACGCGGTTCCCATCGAGATGGCCATGGAGGGCCGGAAACGCGGCCTCAGAGTCGTGGCTTTGACAAATTTTGAGCACGCCAAGGCGTGGCCCTCCCGGCATTCATCTGGCAAGTGGCTCGGCGAGGCCGCAGATCTGGCGATCGACAACTGCGGTGTGATGGGCGACGCCTGCCTTCATGTGGATGGACTGCCTGGCTTGATTGGACCGACCTCGACCATCACAGGGGCGTTCATCGTCAACGCCTTAATAGTTCAGGGCATTGAGGAGGCCATGAAACGAGGAGTGGCTCCGGAAATATTCATCAGCAGCAACAGTGGCGGTGACGACCACAACCACCGGCTCCTCGACAAATACAAGAGCCGCATCCGTCACCTGTGAGATCGCCCGCCTTTTCCATGGCCCCACATTCTGAACTCAGTAAAACGACCCTGTTTAGCCTGATCCTCGAGCAACTCCAATTCCCTGCTCCTAATCGTAATCGTAATCGTAATCCACCCCTCTGTTCCAAGGGCAACACCCGAGGATTACGATTACGATTACGATTAGGAAAAAGGTTCTTCGCTGTTTTCAGTGGAATGACCCGCTTTCTTGAGGCTTGGAAAGCGCCTTTTGCCCTGGAAGGGTGGGAGATGTTAGCCAGGCGCAAGCGAGTCCGCGAGCGCGGCACCTGGTCGGTTTTGGAATTGGATTCACGCCCTGAAAGAGTGTTGGAGCAGGGTTCACCAAAAGTCAGGTGCATCAACAATCACACGGTTTCCATTCAACAACTCACGGTATTCCTCGGGTTGGTTTCTAAGACCCAATCCATCGGCCCTCCGGGGCGACTGACATTGGGGCCGGGATCCAGGGGCGGCACTCGCAGACTCGTTTGCCCCTGGCTAAGTTCCTTCAACCCTCTCGGGTCATCCCCACTCCGCAACCTTTACATTCCACCCAAAACAGCGAAGAACCAGGAAAAACGGAGGAATTGGGCGCGTTGCGCGCCCAGATCACGATTTCAACCGGTTTTACTGATGTCTGACATGACGATGACGAAAGGCGGAGGCATCGAGGCGGTCCGGTCCGGATTCCGATTTCACTCGATTTTGCCGAGGTCTGCCCCCTTCGTGCGGAGGGTTCTTCAGAGGGCCAGGAGAAGGCGTCTGATCTCGCCGAGGCGGGCTTTGGGCTCCCGTTTTGTGAGACGCGGAAACTTGCCTCCGAGCAGGATCCAATCATTGTTTCTCTTGAGCATCAATCGGTCCTCCTTTGTCTCGATGATCTCGATGTGCTTTTCGGCGGCAATCATCCTCAGTTCGTTGACGAGGAACAGCATGTCGACGGCTGGTGGCAGGGGCCCGAAACGGTCGCGAACCTCTTTCTTGACGGCCTCCAGGCCTTCCTTGTCGAAGCATTGAGCCAGTTTGCGGTACATTTCGATCCGGTGCTGGGGTTCCGTGATGAAGCACGGTGGGAGATAGGCGAATGCTCGCTTGATCGGGGGCGCCGGGGCTTCCTGACCCGCTCCCGGTCCGGTGCGTTCGAAGTCGCGGTAGATGGCGACTTCTCGAGGGATTTCGATGTTTTGAATGAACTCTTTCGAAGACCGCGAGACCGGCTGATCTGGCGGTTTTATCGCCTGCGTTTGCGCGGGGTTGAAGCTCAAAAAATCGATGTGCAAGGCGACCTCGATCCGGGGTTTTACTTTTTCGCCGCGCAACGTTCCGATGCTCTGCTTCAGCAGTTGGCAATAGAGCTCAAACCCGATCGCGGCAATGTGGCCGCTTTGCTGTGGGCCCAAGAGGTTGCCCGCACCCCGAAGCTCGAGATCGCGCATGGCGATTTTGAACCCTGACCCGAGCGAAGAGTATTGTTTGATGGCGCTGAGCCGTTTCCGAGCGTCGCTCAACAACCCGGCATGGCGTGGGATGAAAAGATAGGCATAGGCTTGGTGTTTGTAGCGCCCGACCCTTCCTCTGAGCTGGTAGAGCTCACTGAGACCGAACCTGTCAGCGCGGTCGATGATGAGCGTGTTGGCGTTCGGAATGTCCAGGCCGCTTTCGATGATGGTCGTGCAAAGAAGGACATCGGCCTCCCCGTTCACGAACTGGGTCATGACGTCCTCGAGTTCGTTGTCGGGCATCTGCCCATGGCCTACCAGAATGCGCGCATGCGGGACGAGCGCCCGCAATTTGAGCGCGACAGCGTCGATGGTGGAAACCCGGTTGTGCAGGAAATACACCTGTCCTTCACGATTCAGTTCGCGCTGGATGGCGTCGCGGATGAGTCGCTCGTCATATTGGGCGAGCACGGTTTCCACCGGCAGACGGTCTTGTGGGGGAGTTTCGATGGTGCTGAGATCGCGGGCACCTGAGAGGGCCAGATATAGGGTTCTCGGGATCGGCGTGGCGCTGAGGGTGAGAACTTCCACCAGACGCCGCA
Source organism: Akkermansia muciniphila (assembly GCA_945865375.1). GTDB lineage: Bacteria > Verrucomicrobiota > Verrucomicrobiia > Limisphaerales > F1-80-MAGS106 > F1-80-MAGS106. Next base: position 13,407 of record CAMBEJ010000084.1, read on the forward strand.
TCAGTTTGAACCGTTCCTTGTGCATGACTCCGAATCGTTGCTCTTCGTCGATGATCACCAGCCCTAGATCTTTGAAGTCAACATCGGGTTGCACAAGGCGGTGAGTACCAACGACGATATCCACGCTGCCTGAGGCGAGGTCGACCAGCGTCTGACGCTGCTGTTTTGGGGAACGGAATCGAGAGAGGAGATCGACGCGAACCGGGTAGTCAGCCATGCGATCCCGGAGCGTGTTGTAGTGTTGTTGGGCGAGCACTGTGGTGGGGACCAGCAAGGCGACTTGTTTGCCGCCCATGACGGCTTTGAAGGCGGCGCGGATGGCCACCTCAGTTTTGCCGAATCCCACGTCGCCGCAGATCAGTCGATCCATGGGTTTTGTGGATTCCATGTCTGTTTTGGCGGCGGCGATCGCCCGGAGTTGATCTGGGGTTTCCTCATAAAGGAAGGCCCCCTCGAACTCGCGCTGCCATGGGGTGTCGGCGCCGAAGGCATGCCCGGTTTGGGATTCGCGAGCCGCCTGGATTGCGAGGAGTTCACTGGCAAGATCCCGCACGGCGTGTTGGGCTTGCTCCTTGGTTTTGTGCCAGCGGCCCCCTCCCAATGTGTTCAAGGGCGGACGCGCCTTGCCGGCTCCGATGTACTTGCTCACCAGGTGGGCTTCGGTGACGGGCACGTAGAGCTTCGGCGCCGGTTGTGAGAGGTCCGACGGAGCGAACTCAATGACGAGGCATTCCTGCCCCCCTTCCTCCCCCAACATCTGTTTGATGGGTTCGCGCCGGGATCTCTGGGGCGGGAGGTATTGCAACCCCAGGTATTTTCCGATGCCGTGTTGCAGATGAACCACGAAATCTCCGGTGTCGAGGTCGGAAAAATTGATTTCCACCATCGACCTCGAAGCTGTTGCTTGATGGATTTTGAGACGCCTGAGGCGTTGTACCTTGTAGCGTCCAAATATTTCGGCATCGGTGATGATAACAGTCTTGGATGTGTCGCAGAGAAAGCCGCGTCCGAGCGGCGCGGTTCGCGAATGCATGCCTGCCGGAAGCGCGGGCGGCGTCAAGTCGGATGAGGCGAGCTCAACCCGATCCCCGTCAAAGCCTTGTTCAGACCAGATCTCGTGAAATCGCTGGCGTTCGCCTTCATTGTTGCAGAAGACGTGGATCTCGTAGTCTTGTCTGAGCCAACGATGGAGTTGCTCCAGGAATGTGCGCCGCTGACGTTCCGAAATCTGGGGGTCTGGCGACCGTTCCGTGATAGGCCGATAAAGCTCCAGGCTCGCCAGGTTGAGGCTGAGTTGTGGCGTCTTCCGCTCCGTCGTCCTGGACGGCAGGGAGGAGGCTGCCATCGCCTCCTCGGACTCTTGCTCGGAGACCATGAGGAGGACGTGGTTCGATCGTGCTGCTTTGTTCAGGAAAACAGCCCACGGCATGAATAGGGCGTCTCCTTCCGGGATTTGTGTCGCATAAGTTTGCGCATGCTGGTCGAGGGAGTCCGGCTCTAGCAACACAAACAACGTGCCGGGCGGCAGATAATCAAGGAGACTCCCGAACCGCTCCGCGGACGCTTCCGAAAGGTCGGTCACGGAGGGGCTTTTCTCACGCTCAGCCTGAACCGCGCGACGCAACAGGCCGAGCTCGCCAGCGGGACAGATGGAGGCTGTTTCGAGAGTCTCCTCGGACACTTGGGTGGTTGGATCGAAGTGGCGCATTGACTCCACTTCCGCCCCAAAGAACTCGATGCGAACCGGGAGTTGGTTTGTGGGCGGGAAGACATCGATGATGCCACCGCGCGAAGCCACTTCCCCCTTTTTGCTCACTTGGACCTCGGGTTCGTAACCCTGGTCTTCGAGCCACTCGATGAGATCCAAGGGATCGATCGAGTCGCCCCTGTGGATCACCTTCGCGCGTGTGGCCAGTTCGGCAGGTTGGAAGGTCTTCTGCATGAGGGCCGCGACGGTGGTGGAGAGGATTCCGAAGCCTCGATGGTTTGCGGGGGATGCTGGTTGGCGCAGGAGTTTGCCCAATGTTTCAAGGCGCTCGCTAATAACATCGACGTGCGGCAGTTTGGTTTCGTGCGGCAACACCTCCCATGCTGGGAAGAACAGGGGTGAAAGCTCATTGGGAGACGCACCGGATGCGCTGAGGATGCGGGACCAGGTTTCCAGGTCCTGATGCACTTGTTCCTGCCGTTTGACGCCATCGCAGACAACGACGGTGGGGCGATCCGCCAGCGAGCAGAACAGGGCAGCGATGGAGGATTGGGCGGCATTCGAAACGGAGGAGAAAACAACCGGTTCATTCCTCGCGAGAGCGAGCAGGGCTTCCCGGATCAGGGGCGTGGCGCTCAAGCGGGCGAGCGGGTTGAGAACTCTGATGGCTGCGCACATGTGGCTGGTGGAACTCTGATGAAGATCCAGGAAGCGTCAAGATTTCTAAGCAGAAACGATATTTTAATAAAGGGCGCACAACATGGTGTTGGCATCGCGAGGAGGTTCGGGTATGTTCGGGTCCGTCTTGGGGCCACGGTCAGGGCTCCCGGAATTGACTTATTATGCCCTATTACGAATACGAGCTTTGCGAAGGTGACTGCAAGGCGTGTGGCGGGAAGTTCACACTGAGGCGCCCGATCACGGCACCTGACCTGACGAAATGTCCGGCGTGCAAGAAGCCCGTGCGAAAATTGATCACCGGCTTTAGCTCGCCGCAAAAGCTGAAGCCGCTTTCGGTGAGCGACGCGAAAAAGGCCGGTTTTTCAGTTTATAAGCGTCTCGGCAAAGGGGAGTTCGAAAGGCAGTAATTCATTTCATGGCCGGGTCTATGGCGAAAGCTTTTCAGTCTCTTAAAGGCCAGTTTTTGTTGGACGGCGGCGATCTGCGAGGATCGTTTTTTCACCACTCGGTGGTCTTGATGTGCCAACACGATGCCCAAGGGGCTTTGGGCCTGGTGTTAAACCGGTCCTTGGAACGTGCCATTGAGGGGCTGATTACGGAAGACTTGCTTATGAGCCTGCCCGAGGAGCCCGTTTTCATAGGAGGCCCAGTTCAACCCTCCTCGGTGAGTTTTCTTTATTCTGGTGCGTTTCTTTCTGACGCGCTCGTCATCGAGGATGTCGCGTTGGGCCACTCTCTCGAGACGCTAATCGAGTTTGGCCAGTCCCTTTCAGAACAACGCCGAGTTCGCGTGTTTGCCGGCTATGCGGGGTGGGGTCCTGGCCAGTTGGAGGAAGAGATTCGCCGCAAAGCTTGGCTGATCCATGCCGCCACCTCCGATCTTGTTTTTCACCCGAACCCGGAGCGTCTTTGGACAATCCTCATCAAGCGTATGGGCTGGCCTTTTCAGATGCTCGCCGATGCTCCCGATGATCTTTCGCTGAACTGAGAGGCTCATGGGAAGTGAAAACCGTCACTTGTGAGTATGCAGCCGCTTGACGACGCTGAATTGGCACCACGGATAACACGGATAACACGGATAACGCCGATGAGAAAAGGGAGCTAGAGGGGTGCTTTATTCTCGTCGTTTTTGTGCTTTCGACGGGCATTTTTATTTTCGGAGCACGCGATTTCCCGGTCAACGCTCCACGGTGAAGGTGGGTCCCATCGCGTTGTTCCGGGGCGACGGTACCTGGCCGTTTTGACGCGTGCCTTCCCCTCCCAACCCATAGATTTGATATCCTGATCCAACAGCTTTCCGGGTGTACTGGAGGGGTTGGCCGTCGAACGGGTCCTCGGGAAGCTTCTCAAGAGCATTGGGAACAATTTCCTGTAAAGTCTCAGGGAGCGGTGTAGTCGAGGAAAGCCGCCATCGCTCCACCGCCATCGCGGTTCGCGCCGCCCTGAGACGCGCGATGGCATCCATGTGTGCCCTGAGCAAACGAGCGGTCCACACTCCATCGAACCACGGCAAAGGCAGCCTCTCCCTCTCAGGGCGGTTTGCGATTTCAGATTCGACTCGGCGGAGCTGGGGTTGGCGTTCATGAAGGGGAAGATCCAGCAGGTTGATGACCGCCGTGCGGTCGCGCACTCCTTCTGCGGCCAAGAGATCCCACCTCCCAGTCCACTTCATGAGTTCGAAGGCAAACGGGACCATTGAAGGTCTCCCCATGCCCGGCTCAGTTCGTGCCGCCACGTCGGACGAGGAACCTCTTGTTGATACGATGCACAGGACGCGCTCGCCCTGAATGGCTCGCCTCAAAAACGTTGTGTCCAGCGCCTCCGCCTCGGCAGTCCGCAGCCATGTTTCAAGAATCTCCAACTCCCCCATCGAAGGCACTGCGGAACTCAGAAGATTCTCGATCACCGTGAGGGCTTCGTGGAGAGAGTAAAAGCGACTCGACTGCGCGCCGCGCAAGGGAACTCGATCGAGCATCCGCGAGAGGTCCATCATCAGGCCGACGCCTCTTACCGCTTCGGCTCGATCCCCGTCGTCGATTCGAAGAAGTGCCTCGGCTTGCAGCAGTTGGACGAGACCAAACGTTTGCCACCAGGGTTGCACGGGCAGCCCGGCTTGGGGGGGATTGATCATCAAATGCCACGGAACGTGGAGCTCGGTTTGCCGGAAATCATCGATCTCACGCACGATTCGAAGAATTTTCGCGTTGGCCTCCACGGCTTCAGAATAGCGTGCGCGGACAGCCTCGGGTAATGGGCCGCCAAGGGGCGAGGTTGCGGAACTCTTGGAGGCACCACCGGATCGGAATTGGTTCAGGACTCTCATCTGAGGAAAGGTGGCCACCAGCCGTTCCGCCTGGTTTGGTCCGCTCAACGCTGGGGTCGTTGACGTCAGTTCAGCGACGGATGCAGGTTCCCCTCGGCGTTGGATCTCCCTGAGCTCGGCTTCGAATCGCGACCGACCCCACCACGCCACCATCAAGATTATCAGAGCGAGGGCAAAGCCTGCACCGCAGCAACCGACGATCCATGGATGTCGCCCCAGGGCTCCCCTGAGCGGAGGCACTTTGGAAGGAGTCCGACCACCGAGGGTTTGAGGGAACAATGTTGCGATCGGGCTTTCCTGATGGCCACCGTGGGTGTCAAACCGGGTGGTGGCGAGAATTCTGAACTGGGACAGAAAAGAACGACGAGCAAGAAAGGCGGACGTCAGACTGTTGGCCAGGTTCAGCAGGGTCCAGAGCGCGATCCAGCTTCGAGAATCGACTGGAAGCGCTCCGCCGAATAGGTAAGGGAGAACCCTTTGCACGGACACGATGGCCGCAAACGCTATCCAAGGGGCGTAGAGCACCTGAAGCCACGTCCCCATGAGTGCGCGGTCGAGCTTGGGCTGGGTCAATGATCGCCACATCCCCACCCACTTGAGAGCCCACAGATCCACTGGCAACAGAACCATGCCGGCGGCGATCGCGAGGTGGTGATTTTGTGTGTCGAACGTCAGCAGGATGGCGTCCAAAATGAGAATGAAAACCGTGGGTAAGAGAAACTGTCGCCGCAATGCGGCCGCTTGGCCCTGGGCGATCTCCACCACGCCCAGGGGTGTCGAGAGGAGCAGTTCCAGGCCTCCGGAATGGCGATCCTCGTTCAATCGGGCGCAGACCTCGGAAGTAAACCACACTTTCAGGAGGCCGTGGAGGATGAAGGCGAGGCCGACACTGGTCTCCGGGTCCGCAAAGTAGTTGGGGTATTTCCACGCCGCCGGCAGCCATAGAGCCAGCATGGTGCCCAACTTAAGCCAGACGTGGATGGGCTTCCTCTGCTCCCGCGCGGCGAGCCAGGAGAACGCGTTCGAGTCGAGCAATTGTCGTCGGTAGCGGAGCCGGCCTTCCCCGTGGCCATAGCTCCATTGCCGCCATTTTTGTGCCCAATCACGGCGTCCGATCGGTTCCGCTCCTTGGTGAGCCAACCGCGGCAGCCATCGGCCCGAAAACACCAACATTAGCCATGCCTCCAAGTGGACAAACGCCACGGAGGAGAAAAAGCTGGACGCGGCGCGAGGAGTTGAAAAATCCGCGCCGATCGGGCTGAGCATGAACGAAAAAAATGGGCTGGGAAGGCCCAGCGCTATACCGACTTCCTCGGAGAAGTGGATCTCAAGGGCCTCCTTGGCGAACCACATCACCGGGAGGGGCCAGAAAGCAGCGACAAAGATCAACAGCCCCGTCGCAAACAAGGCCTTGCGCTCGCTCTGGCTGAACGTGGAAACGAACAGCCCGGCCGCCAGTGAAAAAAACATTGTGTTCGCGAGCAGCAGGCCGACCTGACCCACATCCTTCAAGGTCACGCCGCCCAGAACGATGGACATCGACAACAGGGGCAGGATCGCCAGCAAACTGTAAAAGGACGCAAACGATGAGGATGTCAGTTTGCCAATAAGAATGTCGAACCCCTTGAGGTCGGTCAGGAAAAGCAGGCCCAGAGTGCCTTCGCGTTTTTCGCTGCTGACACAATCAGAAGTCAGCCAGCAACCGGAGAACGATGCGCTGATAAAAGCGAAAATCGAAAGCGCGTTAAAGAGCGATTTGCCGAGAGACGAAGCGGGGCCGACTGACCCGTTAACCAAGTAGAACCAGACCATCGCGACCAGGGCGACAAGGGCGGTTCCCACCCGGGCGTTGTAAGTGCCACGGCGACGAGAGGCTGTGAGCAGTTCGCGGTGAACGACAGGAAGCATGGCCTCGTCAGCGGAGCGGGATTTTTGGAACCCCTGCGTGAATGCGGAGCAGGTCGCGGTCTGTGCCTGGAACGCCTGATGGACCCTGTATCCAGCCTTTGCGCTCGGAGATTTCCAAGGTGTTGGGCTCGAGCCAGCGCCAACGTTCCGCATGGCCGTCGGCGAAGCTGAGCACGCAGCCTTTGTTGTGCCGTGCGGAGGGGAAATCGATCCACGACCACACGCCGGGTTGCGTGACAGTGAAGCGGGCGTTCTCGATGCTGTTTTCATGTTCGTCGAGAAAGACGAACGCCTTGGACGGGGCTGGCTCCGTAATCTGCGAATAAGTATGCCAGCAGGAACGGCTGGCGGGATTGGGCTGGTCGTTCATGTAGGAATTCATCGAGACGCTGCGAGAGCGAGGGATCTTGCCCAGATCAAGAACGGTTGAGCGATCGCCTGGGCATTTGTATATCTTGAACGAACGGTTGTACGGGAACAGTACCCCGCGTTCGATGTTTTGGCTGTTCGTGTCGGTCCAAGCATTCCCGTTGATCCAGGTGTCAGTCGTCGCGACGTAGCCCTTTCGGCTCCCGTTCGATGACGTGGCGTTTGCTGGCAGGGCGTCGTTGGAGTCGTCTATGTAGAGCGCCCAGCAAATCTGGAGCTGGCGATAATTATTCAGGCAGGCGATTTGTTGAGCTTTGGATTTTGCCTGGCCCAGCGCTGGCAATAAGAGGCCCGCAAGGATCGTGATGATGGCGATCACCACAAGGAGCTCAATGAGCGTGAAGCCATTTGCTAGGCCGGTTTTTCGGCGGTCTCCTGGAGGCTCAAATAAAAAAAATGCCTTCATCTTGGAATCCGCGCAATCAAAGCAATCAGCCGCCATGTTCCAAACTCTTGTCCATGCCATCAGTAAGATAATCGCAGTCCGACGATTCATGTTCTACTCAAAAATCCAATCCGACGAGGAATCTTGAGGACACGTTCAAGTTTGCACGGAGAGCCTTGTTATTGAGAGGGGATTGTATCCGGGTTGAAGGGTGGCTTGTCGGACGTGTTTATTCGATTGCCGGCCGGATCTATGATCGTGGGCGTGATGAGCACGAACCGCTGCCTGGGAACGACGTTGGTTCCACTCGATCTAAACAGGCGTCCGAGCACTGGGATGTCGCCCAGCACAGGAACTTTGTCGCTCCAACGCTGCGTGTTGGTGACGACCCCCATTCCCAGAACCAAGGTTTGGCCATCCCACAGCAAACCGCTGCCACTAGCCTTGTTGGTGCGGATAACCGGGGATGGAGTGAGTGCTTTGTCGTAACCCAGGAATTCAACGATCTGAGCCGAGGCTCGCACGTGGATCGCATGGGGGATCTTCGCATCCATCGTGGGATCAAGCTCGATCGATGGCCCGGTGGCCAGTTTCATCGCCGTCACCTCGACCCCTTTGCCTCGGTTGGTTTGCCCGATGGCCACGGATTTCTCTTCCGTGACCGCAATTTGGGCTGTTCGCCCCGCGAGCGTCGTGACCCGAGGCGCGCTCAACAAATCGACCCCGGCGGTTTTTGAAAGCTTGGCGATCAGGACTTTTGCCCGGGCTTCGGTGAGAATGCTGGTGGGTGCAGTTTGGGATGTTCCAGTGGGTTGGGATTGAAGGGTGGAGCTGTTCGTTCGCCAGGGAATCCCGAGCGTCGTGACCCTGTCCGGAGGGCCTTCAACCCACTTCACTGTGAGCATGATTTGGGGTGGGGCCGGATTGAGAGTCTGCAACCCCTTTTCGACGGTGTCGAGATCGGCAAGGGTGGCGCGCACGAACAGAATTCCGGTTCCTTCGTTAAAAAAGAGTGCAGATTTATGTTGTTCCGAGGATTCGCCGATTGGTGCGGCCGCGAATGAAACGCCCGACGATTCAAAAAACGCTCTGATGCGTTGCAGGATTTGGCCGCCGGTGAGGGATGTGTTCAGACGTTCACCCGTAGCTTCCTCAAGGCCTTTTATGAAAGTGTTGGGGTTCACCTTGAAGGTGCGCGTGAATAGTCTGTTTTTCAAATTCTTTTCTGCTTCGGAGACGACCTCTCTTCTTGATTGGAGGCCAGCGATCAAGTCGTCAACTCGCAAGTTCATTTGGCGATGGATTTCGGCCAGGATTCTTCTTGCCTTCAAAATGCTCGGATGTTGATCTCCCAAGTCGGGGACGATTCCAGCCAATTGGACCTCCGCTTCCAACTTCTTTTCCAACAGCATCGCCAGTTGAGGATCGTCGGAAGCCGCCGCGATGGCCCCGATCTGTCCTTTGGCACGTTTGGCGACCCAATCCTCTAATCTGGCGTCCATCTCTCCAAGGTAGCGGCTGACTGTAAGATTTTCCGTTTTGACCCTTTGCGCCCTCGCCGATTCGGGATCTTTCGGAGCGGAATCCTGCTCGGGAAACCGGGGTGCCAAGACATACTGGTGGTCCTCCGACGGATCGCTGATCTTCTTGACACTTTCGGCCCCGCCAGAGTTGAACTCTTGGGCAGCCAGGGACAAATCCACCGACGATTTCTCCGCGGTACGGATCACCGCACCCCATGGCAAAACCGTGCCCACTCCCACCTTCTTCCAAATATTACTCCCGTCATAGTAGTCAGCAGAGCCTCGTACGGCCCGAACCACGGCACGGCCCTTGGCTGGTTTCACCACTTCGACCTGAGTGTCGGGCGCGGGCGCGGGCGCGGCTTCGACGCGTCTCAGGAAGCCCATCGGCAGGAGAGAGAGCCCTGCGCCGAGCAGCACGAGCCAGCCGGACCAGCCGAGGTGGGCGCTTTTTGGAAGCGGTTGTTCCAAGAGCCGACGAATCCGCATCTCGAGCCGTTTCGGGGATTCGAGGATCCCCAGAAAGCTCAGCGCGTGGGTGGGTTGGATCGAGCAATAACGGGCGACGGCGACCAGCGTCGCGGGGTAGGTCGTTTCATCGTGCTCGAAGGCCAGCATCACCGCTTCGTCCACAGCCGTTTCCCGCAGGGCTCGGATCCGATTGTTGGCAAACCAAACTAGGGGGTTCCACCACCACAAGGTCTGAACGAGGACCTGGAGCAGGTTGCCCCACAAATCGCGGCGGCGGATGTGCAAGAGTTCGTGGAGGAACACGGTTCGCCATGCCTCGGGGCTGAGTTGCCCCACCAACTTGGCGGGCAGAAGAATCGAGGGGCGCCACAAGCCGCAGACCGCAGGACTGTGCTCGGCGGAGGAAATTCGGAGCTCAGGAACGCGACGCATTCCCAGTTGGTCCGCTGCGGCGCGCAAGGGCGCTTCGAGATGAGATGAGGCGGAAGCCGATGCGCGCAGAAGCCGTCGCAGCGCGCGGTTTCGGAGGCCCAGCAAGGCGGCCATCCCGCACACGCCCACAATCCAACCGAGCAACAACCATGCATCGCGTCCGAGCGCTGGCTGCGCGGGCGGCGGCAGGGGCTGCGCTGGCAAGATCTCGAACCGCTCCGATGAATCGGTGATCCGTGCGGTGGCACGGACCGGATGCAATGCTCTGAGAATGATCGGATCCGCGACGCGCGGCCCAATCCAATAGGCGGCGCTCGTTGGCAGCACCAGCCCTGGCGGCGTGAGCAGCTTGAGAATGACCAGCATCCAGAGGCCGCAACGAAGGGCGGCGCGGACGCGGTGGCGGAGGAAGAAATCCGTGATCCACAGCACCCCGATCAGCACGGTGATCTGGATGGACATGAGCATCCCAGCCGTGATCACGTAAGATCCGGTGGCGTTGAGCAGTGTGATTGCGTGATCTTTCATGGTCGACACAGTTCAAGTTCTGCCAACGTGCGGTTTCGGGAATGAGTTGGACTTTCGTTTCGCGACGACGAGGGCTTCGAGCTGATCAAGCTCGGCGGCGGAGATTTTCTCGGAGTTCAAGAGGCACTGGACGAGTGGTGTGAGGGCACCGTCGAAGGCGTGTTTAAGAGCATAACGGAGTTCACCGAGCTGAGCTTGCTCGCGGGTCACGACGGCGCGGTAGAGGGTCAAGTTGCGAAGTTTTTCTGAACTCAGGAGGCCTTTAACAACCATGCGATCCATGATTGTGCGAACGGTGGAATAGGTCCATGAGTGGGACTTGGCGAGATGCTCCTGGACAGTCGGGGCGGGGCATGGCTGGAGCTGCCAAACAGTCTTGACAATGGCCCATTCGGCTTCGGTGAGCTCGGGAGAGGATGCGTTCATGGTTGGTTGGTTACTTCTGTAACATTATCTTTACATGTGTAACAATGTCAATGATGAAAAGCCAATGAGAACATCACCCAAGATTGATCAAAGGAAGCGGCGCGGCCGTTTGCAACCGGCGTTGGTTCAAGACTCCATCGCCCTCGCAGAAAAAAGCGATCGGGAATCGGTTCCGATGCGAAGGGGGGTCACGGGATTCAACCCACAGAACAGACGTTCCAGATAGAGATGGATTGGAAAGTGTCCAAGTTTTATGACTGTACTCCCGGATGGCAGGCCGCGCTTTTGGATGAGTTGTTCAGGGATTGACCGGGACCGGCCAAAGGAGTTGGGTAGCCGACGTGAAGTCGCCGAACAATCGGGTCAAGTCGCCTAGCCGCCTCCAGCCAGTTCGGTTGTGGAGTTGGCGGGTGCTTGACGGCAGTTTCCTTGTTCGCGACAGTGCCCCGTCGGCAGCTGGCGTTCACCCGAAGCGCCAGGCCGCCGAGCGATGCGGCGCGATTAAGGCCGCCAAGGAGACCCTCGCCGCCAAGTCTGTGGCACCGGGCCACATTCAATCGCTGGTTAAGGCTATTGCGCCTGCGGTCTTAGCCACCACCGGCGCGGATGTTGAAGCCACGGCCAAGGCCAACGTCCTAAACGTGGCTCAGGCGCTGAGGGGCTCCGACCCGATCCTCAAACGGATGATCGACAAGGGCACCGTTTCGGTGGTTGGCGCGCACTATGACCTCGACACTGGCGCAGTTGAGTTTCTCAAGGATGCACCGCCAAAATAGACTAAGAGCCCAAGGTTGCGTTTGTTTCAAATGTCCAAACTGTGGTGGTGAACCAGAAGGTTGAGCCTGCTGACGAGTTAGGGACTGCCGGTGACCTGGTAGAAGAGATTGGGCACCGTGGGATTGACGGTGGCCGTGGTGGTGGCGGTGGAGGATCCGATGTGGGTCCAACTGCCGGCCTCCAGGGTGGGACTGCTCCGGAGTTGATAGGGCGGGGTGCCGCCGCTCCACTCGAGCACGTAGCCGGGGCCGGGTACGGCGCGGCGGATCTTCAGCGCCAACGTCGCGGTGGCGAGGTTGGTCACCTTGATGTCCATCAGCACGCTGTCCGCCGCAACCGTGGCAGTGCGAGTGAAGGGGGTGAGGCCGCCTCCGGAAAACGTGAGGGTGAAACTGCCCGGGCTGGTGATCGGGATGGACCAACCGCCCGCCACGCCCGTGATGGCGTGGAAGCTCCCGCTGTCAGGCTGCACCAGCACGTTATCTCTGCCCTCCCCGGGATCGTAGCGGTTGTTGTTATTCGTATCCGTCCAGACGGTGCCGACGAGGAAACGGTTTTAGTGATTCGCGGAGCGGGCGTTCGCCACGCAGTAGGCTCAGAGTTCCTGATCCCTCGGAAACTGCGCTGAACCTTTCCTGAGACCACAAGTGTGGTTTTCGAGCGTAACTCGTTGCAAATTAACGCAGAACTTCTGGAATGGTCTCGTGACAAATCCGTCAATCGTTCGGAATGATGCGGAG
>CAMBEJ010000085.1 GCA_945865375.1 Akkermansia muciniphila
CATCCCACCTACGCGGTTGGTGGCTACCCCTACACCAGTCCTGTGGGATCGTTTGCGGCGAACGGGTATGGGCTTTATGACATGGCTGGGAACGTATGGGAGTGGTGCTGGGATTGGTACGGTTCGTATTCGAGTGGGTCTCAAACTGATCCCCGCGGTCCCGCTGGCCCTCCTGGCGGTCCCCCCTTCATGCTGATTGGCGACTACCTGGCCGACCTTTTGGTGGAGGACGAACTCATTGTCGAGTTGAAGGCCGTCAAAGCGCCGGCCAACGAACACGAGGCTCAAATCCTGGGCTACCTCAAGTCCGCCCGCTTGGAGCGCGGCCTGCTCATCAATTTCGGTTCGTACCGGTTTGAAATCCGCAAATTCGTCTGGGCAGAGGACCCAACCACAATGAGGCGGATGACACGCTTTTCCCTATGTGTTCTTTGAGGAACGCAAAAGGCCGGTGGTCCCCTTGAGGATGACACCGGCCTGAGGAGGGTGGACGTGACCCTTCACGCTCTGCCTGGGCGAATCGAACAGGTCATGGTGGAGACGCGTCAAAGGGGTTTCGTTAGTAACATATTGTTCCTTAGACAAGACCACACTGACGGTTTTGTTCTTCACCTTGCGCGTCCACTGGTAACAGGGTCCCCCGGCACCGGGTCCGCGATCCTGGGCGTAGCCCTCGCTGATCCAGCCCGGACAGGCCAGCGTTTGGGACAGTCGGGCATACTCGGCGCGGCCCTCTTCCAAAGAAAAGTAGGCCAATGGTCGGATTCTTGGTTAGTTGGACACTTACTTAAGTTTGAGAACTCTTTCTTCCACTGGAGCGGTTTCCACCAGTTGATACTTTTCTCGACCGCATCAAGTCTCAGTATCCGGAGCAAGCTGTTGTTTCGTTGAGACTGACGGCGGTGCTGTAAATGTGAGGTGGCCTTGGGACTTTGATAACACGATGCGTTTCTCGAACACCCCCCCCCTCGGATACTGACTCCATGCCGCTTTCGCATCTCTCGGGGTTTGTGTGAATTGTGATTCTGGCCCACACTGTTGGGATGCTTGGTTAATCATGGAATGGGGTGCTCTGAGAAAGCATCTAGCTGACTGCCTCTAACAATCTTTGTGATTGTTCAATGCCATCTCGGTTGCGGCTTCTTTTCGAAAAAACGACACTTCGCCAAAAGAACAGCGGAAGGCAAAAACATTTCTTAAAAATCTTCGACATCGCAGAAGTCTTTGCGCGAAACCTCCGCGTTGCGAATGCCCCCGGCATTAGAGTAGAGAATAGAGAGAGGGACAGTCACCAGGGATCCTGTTTTTGGGAACACTTTCAATCGAGGGGAAGTAAAGTTGGGCGCCCGATCCCGATTTTTGTTCATTTCCATTTTCTATTTCTTTTTTTTCGGAAATCACGCAGCAGTTCTCATTTTGACAATTGGGGGTAGGAAGGACGGGAAAAACTTGGGAATGGAGTGAAGATTTTTGATATTCCTCCGAACTCATGGTCGACTTTGGCGTAATCAAGGTGGTGGATGCACAACGAGCCCATCATCCAACGTCGCCGCGTGAGTTGGGAACATCTCCTGGAGATCCGCACCTTGCTCACCGAAGAGACGTCTTGGCATCGGACGCGGTTATCCCGCGAACTCTGTCATCGGTGGGGGTGGCACAATGAGGCGGGTCGACTCCCTTGTCCCTACCCCCATCTTTTTTCAAAATGAGAACTGCTGGTTGCGTCTCCGCAACACGGTCAGTGAGTCGCCGTACGCTCGACCCCTTCGTCGAACCAGAACCTGTCCCCCAGCAGACAAAGTGGTCAAAAATCGCCACCTTCATCTATATATCCTTCTTATTCGGTTCGTTACTCGTTTTGTAATACTTTGTTCATAAACATATTACATCGATTCGATTGAGGGTATAAAAACACTTGGCATCAGGAGTGCTATAGGGTCGACGTCCTCCTTAAAAGTCCGTTCCAAAATCCTTGGACACGGACCGAGCACGAGGGCTCTTGAGAACGAGGCAACGCCAAAAGAGCACGTTCTTGAAACGGATTGAAAATGCACAAAGCGAGCTAAACATGAAGAAGATCGAAGCGATAATAAAGCCATTCAAGCTGGAAGAGGTGAAAGACGCACTCAGCGAGGTGGGGATCGAGGGCATGACGGTCACCGAAGTCAAGGGTTTCGGGCGCCAAAAGGGCCACACAGAAATCTATCGTGGGAGTGAATACACAGTGGATTTCCTGCCCAAAATCAAAATCGAAATCGTTGTTGCGGACAGCCAACAGGAACCCGCGGTGTTGGCGATCATAAAGTCCGCCAAAACTGGAAAGATAGGAGACGGGAAAGTTTTTGTTTCCACTGTCGAACAAGCGGTTCGAATCCGGACCGAGGAACGAGGCGAAGCTGCCGTCTAAAAGTAACGTTAACCCGACTGCATTCTGATGACCATGAAAAAGCTTATACTAGTTGCCGCGATCCTTTTCGCGACACTCATCCCTTGTTCGAAAGTTTTGGCTGCGGATGCGCCCGCTAAGATGCCCACGATTGAGGATCGCATTGCCGATCTTGAGGCCTACATGAACAACGTCCCGCGTCAAACCAACGCGCCCAGCACCATCAAAGGCCCAGGACCCGGCCATAACGCGTGGCAAATGACAGCAACAGCCCTCGTGCTCTTCATGACGCTCCCTGGCTTGGCGTTGTTCTATGGAGGGCTTGTTCGGAAAAAGAATGTTCTCTCTGTGATGGCCCAATGTCTTGGCATCGCCGGCATGGTCACAATCCTTTGGTGGCTTTGCGGTTACAGCCTGTCATTTGCGGCTGGATCACCTTTCCTTGGCAACCTCGATTGGGCGCTCTTCAAAGGCGTCTCAGGCACCGAAGTCGGCCAAGGAAGCAACTGGATTTCCAACAATGTGTGGGCCATCTTCCAACTCACGTTCGCCATCATCACTCCGGCCTTGATCGTGGGCGCAATTGCAGAGCGTATGAAGTTCTCAGCAGTGCTCTTGTTCGTCGCGATTTGGATGTTCGCGGTGTATTTCCCATTCGCCCACATGGTCTGGGCGGCCGATGGTTTCATGTGTGGACCGCTCAACCCAAAGGCCGCCATCAAGGCGATCGACTTTGCCGGAGGGACTGTCGTCCACATGACATCCGGGTGGTCCGCGTTGGTCCTCTGTTTGATCCTGGGCCCTCGCATTGGTTTCGGTAAACAGCCGATGCAACCGCATAGCATGGTGCTCTGTATGATCGGCACGGGCATGCTTTGGGTGGGGTGGTATGGGTTTAACGCAGGCAGCGCCCTGGCGGCCGACGGAATCGCTGGGCAAGCCTTCACGACAACCACGCTGGCCGCGGCGACCGCAGGGTTCGTGTGGGGCATGGCTGAGTATCTGATCAAAGGAAAACCCAGCATCCTCGGGTTCTGCTCAGGCATTGTCGCCGGCCTCGTGGTCGTCACCCCAGCCTGCGGTTTCATCACGACAAGTGGTGCCATGATAATTGGAGTCGTCGCGGGGATCGTCCCTTTCCTGGCTTGCTGGAAACTCAAGGCAATGCTGGGATATGATGACGCTCTCGACACCTTTGGAGTGCACGGCGTCGGGGGCACCTTGGGAGCTCTACTCACAGGTGTGCTGGCCACTAAAGAGGCAA
This sequence comes from Akkermansia muciniphila, assembly GCA_945865375.1. Lineage (GTDB taxonomy): Bacteria > Verrucomicrobiota > Verrucomicrobiia > Limisphaerales > F1-80-MAGS106 > F1-80-MAGS106. The sequence continues at coordinate 3,651 of CAMBEJ010000085.1, forward strand.
ACCCGATCGTCGAAGGCCTCGCTTCAGGGCTTCTGATGGCTCAGATCAAGGCCGTGGTGATCACGATTCTGTGGTCGGTGGTGGCCACCGCCATCATCGCGTTCATCGTGAAAGCCGTGATTGGACTGAAACCCACCGAGGACGTGGAGAGGACGGGTCTCGACCTGGCAGAACATGGCGAGGAAGGATACCACGGTTGATTCTCACACTCTGACACTGAGAGTCTCGCAAAAAGAATCCGCTGGACAGAGCATCACACAGCGCGTTCCGGGCAACCGGAACGCGCTGTTTCTTTGGGAAATGTGAATTGTGGCCTTGGACGTGGTAGCCGCCGACGTAAGGAGGCGGATGCTCCGACATCGCCCGGAATACGCGCCTTCTCACGTCGGTGCCTACAAACGGGAGGTTCCTGGAAAAAAGAGAAGAGCTCCATCATTTCACATTCTCGTATCACAACATTCTCGTATCACAACATTCACGTTGCGCAGGACCCCTGAGCCGTTACCCTTCGGCGTTCATGGGTGACACGCTGAATGTCAACGAAATCTACCTGAGCATCCAAGGTGAAAGCACGTTCGCCGGGCTGCCTTGCGTCTTCGTGAGACTGACCGGATGCAATTTGCGTTGCTCCTATTGTGATACGGCCTATGCCTTCTTTGAAGGCAGCAAAGTGTCGCAAGAAAAAATCGTCGGACGAGTTTTGGAGCTGGCCAAACCGTTCGTAAACCGCCCAGGGCCTTCCAGACTGCCGCTGATCGAACTCACTGGCGGTGAGCCGTTGCTCCAGCCTGGATCGGCAACTCTGATGCGGACTCTCTGCGATCAGGGGTTCACAGTGCTCTTGGAAACCAGCGGTGCATGGGATATTTCGACCCTGGATCCGAGGATTCGGAGGATAGTCGATCTCAAGTGCCCAAGCTCAGGCGAATCACACCGCAACCATCTCAAGAACTTGGATGAACTAAAATCGACGGATGAACTGAAATTTGTGATCGCGACCCAGGAGGACTATCGATGGGCCGCAGCTCAAATAGAGGAGCATCAACTGGCGAGTCGCTGTGCTGTGCTCTTTTCCTGGGCGGCACCTCTTCAGCGTCACCAACAGCACCCTTCGCTCAAGCCGTTCCCGGCAGACCATGAACATCTCTCAAGGAAAGATTTGGTGGAGCAAATCATCCAGGACTCCCTTCCTGTCCGCTTTCAGGTTCAGATGCACAAAGCGATCTGGTCCCCTGACCAAAGAGGAGTCTGAGTGGCCGCACAACTCGTTTTATATTCGCCAGCATGTCCAAGCCCGAGAGCCACAAACACCGGACGACATCCGTCTCGTCGGCCATCCTCGCGGAGTTGCAACTCTACGAATCACGCAACATCGTCCAGATTGCGGCGGATAGCTCGTGGCCCATCGTCTGGGATCGTGCTCAGGGCATGAAAGTTTGGGACGCGGACGAGCTGGAATACATGGATGCGACGTCCGCATTTGGAGTGGCGGCGGCGGGGCACGCGAACAAGCGGGTTGTACGAGCGGGCCGGAAGCAGATGGGCCGCCTGCTCCACGCCATGGGGGACGTGCATCCGCACCCGGGAAAGGCCCTGTTGGCGCGTCGGTTAAGCGAATTAACCTTCGGTGACCCAGGCCTAAACGGCTTGCCAACAGGGCTTGGAAAGGGGAAGACAATTTTCTGCAACTCAGGATTTGAGGCCGTCGAGGCGGCGCTCAAAACAGCGTGTCTCGCAACAGGAAAATCCGATGTGATCGCATTCGAGGGCGCCTATCATGGCTTGGGATACGGCTCCCTAAACACGACTCACAGGAATCATTTTAAGGCACCCTTCTTATCCCAGCTCAAGGGCTTCGCTCATTTCGTTCCTTTTCCAGAAACCGAATCACAAGCCATCGGTTCTCTCAAACAGATTCTGCATCTCTCTCAAAAGCATCCTATCGGAGCCGTTTTATTCGAGCCCATCCAAGCTCGCGCCGGAATTCGGCTACCCACCGACACCTTTCTCGTCGGCTTGAGGAAGCTGACCTCGGAGCTCGCTATCTTGCTGGTGGCAGACGAAATCTACACCGGATTTGGACGAACCGGCGACTGGTTCGCATGCCATAGAGCGGGTATAGTACCGGATGTGTACTGCCTCGGGAAAGCCCTCACGGGCGGGTTTCCCATGTCGGCCTGCGTGGGGCGGGCGGAGCTGATGGATAGGGCATGGCCCCATTCTTCGGGGGAAGCCATCCACACGAGCACTTTCTTGGGGCATCCTGTCGGATGCGCCATGGCCCTGGCACAAATCGACGAGATCGCGAAACGGAAACTCTTACACCGCGCCCAATGCAATGGAAGGTTTGCTATATCGGAATTCCAAAAGCTCGCCAAAGCGAGCCGGTGGGTCCGGGACGTGCGGGGCAGAGGTCTGATGATCGGCATCGAATTGCACGAGCCCATCCCTGGCCCGATACCCATCGGTGTGCGGGTCATGAAAGGATTGCTGGCTGAAGGTTGGATTGTGTTGCCCGAGGGCGAGGGATCAGAAGTGATTGCGTTCACCCCTCCCCTGATTATCAGCAAACCTGAAATCAAAGCGTTTTCGTCTAGCTTGGCCAGGGTGCTTCATTCGATCCAATAGACCGCGATATGAAATTATCTGAAATGCGGCAGATCCTGAAGGATCACGGCATCCAGTTGACCAAATCGCTGGGGCAAAATTTCCTTCACGATGGGAATCAGTTGGGCCGGATCGCCGATTTGGCGAACCTCTCCACATCGGACAAGGTCCTCGAAATCGGGCCAGGCCTGGGTCCCTTGACCGAGGTGTTGATGAAGCGGGTCGGTCAGGTCATGGCGATCGAATTAGACAGGAAGTTGTCGGATGTTTTGAGGACTCGATTTGAAGGATCGAGTTCCTTCAGCCTGCACCACGTTGACGCACTCCACTTCCTCAGGGAGAAGGCCCATGATTGGACAGGTTGGAAAGTGGTTTCCAACCTCCCCTACTCCGTCGCCTCACCAATCCTCGTTGAACTCGCATCGAGCCCCATGCCACCCTCCCAAATTGTCGCGACTCTCCAATGGGAAGTGGTGAAACGGCTGCGCGCCAAAGCGGGAACAAAGGATTACGGAGTCCTGACTCTTCTGGTGGCTCAACGCTATCAAACCGGGGCCGGGTTCAAAATCCCGGCAAACTGCTTTTTCCCCCAGCCAAATGTCGATTCTGGATGTCTGTCGATGGAGCTCAGGAACCCTCAGCCAGTTCCGTGGTCGGACCTTCAGACGTTCCAAACACTCGTGAAGCTAGCCTTTTCGCAGCGCCGAAAAATGATGGTTAAACTGCTCAGAACAAGATGGAATCAGGCGGATGTTGAGAAGGCGATGGGCGCTTGCGATCTGCCGCTTTCGATTAGGGCTGAGCAATTGTCCCTCGAACAATTTGTTGAATTAATGAACCATCTCGGCGCATGAATGAAGAAATCTTTGATGTGGTGGACGACCATGATGCAGTCATCGACCACAAGCCCCGGCGCGAAGTCCACCGCCTAGCATTGAAACATCGTGCCGTGCATGTTTTGGTTTATAACGGCGCGGGCCAATTGTTCCTCCAGAAACGCTCTCTGCTCAAGGACTGCTTCCCCGGGGCGTGGGACTCCTCGTCATCGGGTCACCTGGACAGCGGCGAGGACTATGACGCCTGCGCTGTCCGCGAACTTGGCGAGGAGCTTGGCGTCCGTCCCGCCCCGCCCTTGAAGCGTTTGTTCAAAATCGATGCCTGCCCGGAAACCGGCCACGAGTTTATCTGGATCTATTCCTGTCTGCACGAGGGTCCGTTTGTTCTGCAGGCCGAGGAGATTGAGCGCGGCGGCTGGTTTGGACACACCGAGGTGGCCAGATGGGTCGAAGACAGGCCGAACGACTTCGCCAGCGCCTTCGTGTTGATTTGGCAACGGCTTCAACAAACCCCGTAAGAACCTAGCCAAACAGATTTGAAATTTGAACCACAGAGACAGTAGAGACACAGAGAGGGAAAAGAGAGGGGGAAAAGTTTGGTTTCATTGTTTGTTCTTCTCTGTGCCTCTGTGCCTCTGTGGTTCACAATCTGAGAGATAATTCATCGCGATTTAGGATTTAAGAATCTAATGTTACAACTCGACGAAGCCCCGCAGGGAGAGTATAAACCGCCCATGCACCAAAAGCGATTCTCCAAGATCGTTGGCTTCTTTTTCGCAGTGCTTGTTCTTCACGCAACCGGACAAGCAGGCACCTACAAGTTCGCAAGCCAAACACTCACTGTGCCCGATGGATTTGAGATCGAGCTCGTGGCTGCCCACCCGCTGGTGGACCGCCCCATCGTGGCCAGTCTCGACGAACAAGGCGCGGTTTATGTCGCCGACTCCTCGGGCTCGAACGAGAAGGTTCAGGTTCAGCTTGAGAAGCGACCGCACCGCATCCTCAAACTCGTGGACACCGACGGGGATAGCCATTATGACAAGTCCAGCGTTTTTGCAGATAAAATGATGTTTCCAGAGGGTGCGATGTTCCTCGAAGGGTCTCTTTATGTGGCCGCGCCACCGTCGATATGGAAGCTGACGGACACCGACGGCGACGGCGCCGCGGACAAGCGGGAGGAGTGGTTCCAGGGGAAGACATTGACAGGCTGCGCCAACGATCTCCATGGCCCTTATGCGGGCCGTGATGGCTGGATATACTGGGCGAAAGGTGCCTTCGCTGAGCAGACCTACCAGCGCGGCAGCCATTCCCCATTTGTCACGAAGGCAGCGCACCTTTTCCGAGCGAGACCGGATGGCTCAGGGATTGAGCCGGTCATGACTGGGGGCATGGACAATCCGGTGGAAGTCGCCTTCACGCTGAGCGGGGAGCGCATTTTCACGACCACGTTTTTTCAACACCCAAGGGGAGGCAAGCGCGATGGCTTGGTGCATGCGATTTATGGAGGTGTTTACGGAAAGGATCATGAGGTGCTGAATGGGCACAAGAGAACCGGCGACCTGATGCCTCTCCTGACTCATTTTGGCGCGGCGGCACCGTCGGGTTTGATGACCTACGAATCCGAGGTGTTCGGGGCTGAATTCAGGGGCAACCTTTTCTCGGCGCAGTTCAACAAGCACAAGATACAGCGGCATATTCTCAGGCCCGACGGAGCGACTTACAAATCCGTGGACAGCGATTTCGTGACCTCTGACAACAACGACTTCCATCCGACAGACGTGCTCGAGGACGGCGACGGGAGCTTGCTGGTTGTGGACACGGGCGGCTGGTATAAACTGTGCTGTCCAACATCCCAACTTCCGAAACCGGATATCTTAGGGGCGATTTATCGCATTCGCGCAAAGGCAATGACCCCGAAACCTGCAGGCTCAATGTCCGATCCATTCGGGAAGAACGTCAAGTGGGGATCTGTTGATCTTCAACAAATGGAAGCGTTGTTGGACGACCCTCGCCCGTTCGTCCACCGGAAAGCAATCGAACATCTTCCCGCTTTGATGGCCTCAGGGGACGTTTTTCCAACGATGCGGAAATGGCTCAGATCGATGTCACCGAACGGGCGCCGCAACCTCGTCTGGGCTTTGACTCGCTCCGAGAGCCCCACAGCACGCGAGCTCGTCCATCTGTCCATGGACGACCGCGACGAAACCGTTGCCGTCGCGGCGATTCATTCGGCGAGCGTCGCGCGCGATGCTTCGGCGTTTCCCTTTCTGATTACGCGCCTCAAACATGGGACAACTCAAATTCAGCGCGCGAGTGCCGAGGCCCTCGGAAGGTTGAACTTGAAACAGGCTGTCCCGTACCTTCTGGCGGCAGCCTCGTCAATGACTGACAGAGTTCTTGAACATTCCATTACCTACGCCCTCATAGAACTCGCGGATAACACCGCAACCGCACAAGGTCTTACATCCTCAGAAGCTTCCATCGTCCGCTGCAGTCTGATTGCGTTGGACCAGATGGACGGAGGCGGACTCGAGCCGAGCACGGTGATACCGTTGCTGGATTCACCTAAACAACTCGTCCGGGAGGCGGCTTCGTGGATCGTGGAACATCGAACCGATTGGGGGGAGGCTCTTTCAAAACATTTTCAAGCACTTCTACTGTCCGAATCGACCTCGGCCGAGAAGCTCGAGCAAGTAGAACGGCAATTGACGAGTCTTTCCAAGTCAACAGCCATCCAAGCGGTGATCGCCACCACGGCTGCATCGTCGGCCGCCTCAGAAGCGTCGCGCCTCACCGCGTTGCGGTGCATGGCGAAGGCCGGTCTTGGCGAGACGCCAACGGAATGGTGGCCTAGCCTTGCGGTGTGTCTCGATTCAGGCGCCTCAACGCTCGCCAAACAGGCCGTGCAATCCGCCCGTTCGCTCAAACGCCCCAAGACCCCTGATCCGCGCCCCCTCGAATCGTTAAGGAGACTCGCCTCCAATGTAGGTTTCACTGAAGACATCCGAGTCGAGGCCCTCGACGCTGCGGTCGGTCCGGGTGATTCGCTCACCGATGAGCAATTCTCCCTGCTCGCCGCCAAAACCGATGTCGGTCAATCCGTGTCCATCCGGACCTTCGCCAGCTCAATCCTGTCGCGAGCCAAGCTGAGCGTCCTTCAAAAAGAGAAACTCGTTGAGAGCCTCAGCACTCTAGGTCCCCTCGAGATCTCGAGAATCCTGGCCGCATTTGAAAACGGAACGGAGGAGATTTTGGGATCCAAGATCATCGGTGCCCTCGCCAAGTCCAAAGCGATCAGCGCCCTGCCCCCGGATACGCTCCGTCAAAGATTCGCCAAAATGCCCGAGCCAGTCCGACGGCAGGCAGAAGCTTTATTGGTCAAGTTGTTCGCGGATGTTCCCAAGCAAAGGGAGCGTCTCGAGCATCTTATGTCGGAGGTTCGGAATGGTGATGTGCGGCGCGGCCAGATGATATTCAACAGTCCGAAAGCGGCGTGCGCCGCATGCCACGCGATTGGTTATTTGGGTGGCCGATTGGGTCCCGATCTCACCAGCATCGGGCAGGTTCGAACCGACCAGGATTTGCTTGAGGCGATTGTCTACCCCAGCGCCAGTTTCGTCAGAAGCTACGAGCCCATCGTGGTTCACACCAGAACTGGAGACGAACACAGCGGCGTGCTGCGCAAGGATACGGCTGAGGAAGTGCTGCTAGCCACGGGCCCCGAAACAGAAGTCCGCATCGCGCGAGCGGACGTCCTTGAGATGCGGCCAGGAACGGTCTCGGTGATGCCTCAGGGTTTGGATGAACAACTGTCCCGGCAAGAACTGGCGGATCTGATGGCCTTCCTCAAAAACACGCGTTGGGGAGCGCAATAAAGACAGCCGGACCGTTCCTCAAAAAGCGCCAGAAACCTCAGAACTCCTGACTTTTTTTGGAAGGACTTTTCAGCTCTCAACAAGCTCACTCGGCACCTTGTTGGACCCAGTTTTTCAGGAGCTCTACCTCCTTAGGGCGCAGCGTGTGCTTTTCCGGTTGCGGCAGGTCCTCATCCTTGCCGGCCACAATCAGAAGAAGGGTGCTCTTCTCAACATTCCCGGGTTGAATCACCTTTCCGTAGGCCTTGCCTCCCGCCAAAATAGCATCTCGACTATCGACGCGAAAATCACCCTCTTGTGCGGTGGCACCGTGGCAGCTTGCGCACGCCGATACCAACAGGGGCAGGACATCCTCTTTAAACGTAATTTTCTTCACGTACTCCTTGATGGGACCGTCCGGCCACACAGCTCCTTGATCGATCCAGGATCGGAGGATGCCGATCTGTTCCTTGGACAGCGGTTCGCTCTCACCTTTCTTCTCGCTCGGCGGCGGCATCAATCCTTCCTCAATCAACCCAGCGACGATGTGGATCAAACTGCTCTTTTCGCTGTTCCCAGGAAGGATGAACGACCCGCCAGCACCCGGTTTGAAGGCTTCCTCTTTCGTGTCAATCCGATACTTGCCCTTCTGCTTCTTCGGCCCATGACAACTGATGCATTTCTCGGAAAAGATCGGATACACCTCTTTCTCGAAATCCACTTTTCGTGGCACAGGCAAAGGCAGCTTCCCTAGGTCCAATGGCGCCGCGAAGGCGGCGATGGCCCAAGCAGACACAGCCAGAAACCACGAGCGTTTAATCCGTATTCGTTTCATAAACAGAAATTTCCCGCCATCCTGTCACCTCTCTGACCGGGCATCAAGCCAAGCCTTGAACTCCGACGCCATTTTGCCGCCAAACCCTGGAACCGTCGCGATTTCTTCCTCGGTGACACGTCGAAGACGCTGAACCGACCCAAACCGCTTCAGTAGATCGGATTTTCGACGGTCGCCAATTCCCGGGAATTCATCCAGCAAACTTTCGGAGATCCGACGCAAGCGAAGTTCGGCGCTGTAGGTGTTTGCAAATCTATGGGATTCGTCGCGCACCCTCTGGAGCAATTTGAGAGCGCCCCGGTCGTGGCTCAATCTCAAAGGCTCGGATTCCCCTCGCAAATAGATCTCTTCAAACTCCTTGGCCAGGCCAATCACAGGGATGTGCCGCAAGTCCAGTTTCTCGAGTTCCTCCAGAGCACTGCCGAGTTGACCTTTCCCACCATCGATCAGGATGAGATCGGGATATCGAAATCCAACGCGCGCATTCGAATGCTGCGGAGTCACTTTCGGCTCATTTTTTTCCGCGGCTTCGGAGGATGTTCCGAGGGCCCCCAACCCAGACAATTCCTGTTTCAATCTGGCATACCGCCTGCGAACCGCTTCAGCCATGCATGCAAAGTCGTTCTGACCCACAACGGTTCGTATTTTGAACCGGCGATAGCCGGCGCGATCAGGCTTGCCGTCGGAGAATTTCACCATGGACGCCACGGCGAAAGTTCCACTGATATTGGAAATATCGAAGCCCTCGATCACACGGGGTGTGCAGGGCATCCGAAGAACCTCCTGGAGTTCTAAAAGCGCGCTGCCGGGATCGATAGCGACGGGCAGTTTGTAAGGGACTCGAGCGAATTTCTGAGTCTTTTCGACGGTCCGACGCAGGTCGTCCAGCATGTCGCGGATCTGGGCTGCCTTCTCGAAGTTCAGGGCCAATGCGGCTTTCTTCATCTCCGATTCCAACTCCGTTTTCAGCTCATCCGATTGACCCTCGAGGAACTCGCACGCTGCGGTGACCTGCCCCAGGTAATCCTCTCGAGTCACATTCGCGATGCACGGCGCTGTGCAGAATTTCAAGTTGCCGTAGAGACAGTGCTTGTAGTCCTGTTCGCCGGGAGTGAGTGCCCGGCAGCCTCGCAGCCGAAATCGACGTCTGGCCAACGCGACGGTTCTGCGAACCGCCCCCGAACTGGCGAAGGGGCCGAAGTATTTTGCGCCATCTTCCTGCCTGAGACGGGTCAGCGTGAAACGCGGGATAGGATCGTTGAGATTGACCTTGAGAAGCAGGAATCGTTTATCGTCGCGGAAGCTGACGTTGTAGCGTGGTCTGAACTCCTTGATCAGCTTCCCTTCTAAAAGCAACGCCTCCGCCTCGGTGCGGACTTGATGGGCGTCCAGGTCGTGGATCGCCTCCACCAAGGCATTCAACTTAAGATCCCATCCATGTCGCCTGGACGGATGAAAATACTGGCTGACACGTTTCCTTAGATCCCTCGCCTTCCCCACATAAACCACGGTGCCAAACCGGTCCTTCATCAGGTAAACCCCCGGCTTGTGGGGGAGCTCACTGAGTTTGGAGCGGATCAACTCGCTGCTTGGCATGGCATTGCCTGTGGGGCCGTTAGCTCCTTGACCGCGTCCTCCATGAAGGCGTAGCACAACATGTGGCAAATTCCCATGTGTGCGTCCTCAACCCGTCCGTAATGAGTCGAGTCGATCACAAGCACCTCATCAGCGAGCTCGGCGAGCTGGCCCCGTTTTCCGCCCACCATGGCAACGGTTTTCAATCCATTCTCCCCAGCCCATTCAATGGCTTTCACAAGGTTTGGGGAACTCCCGCTCACACTCAGGGTGATCGCCAAATCACCAGGCCGCGCGTAGTTCATCAACTGCCGCCGAAACACCTCGTCGTAGGAGTAATCGTTGCCGAGAGCCGTGAGCCAACTCATGTTGTCATTGAGCGAAAGGACGCGGAAACGACGCCCCAGCTTGTCGCTGGATCCCTTTCCCAAATCGGTCGCAAAATGCGACGCATTGGCGGCGCTCCCTCCATTTCCAAACACAAACAACTGTCGGTCAGCCCGCAGCGCTTCGACTAGCAGCGCCACGACTCTCTCAACGGAGGCGGCGTCGATCGAGTCAAGCGCCGTTTTCTGAGCATCCAAATAATTTGAGATCCATTGTTTCATTCCCGCCCATTATTCTCCCAAAGCGCCCCATCGCAAGCATAACGTTGAGCCATCATCCCGTCCGCGTACGCTCAAACAGATGGGATCGGTTTTTCACGAGGTATTTCTGCGCAAACAAAGGCCTACTGAATCTGCTGAAGAAGCTTCGGGAGCAACTCTGAAATGCTGACACGCTCCTGACGCATGGAGTCCCGGTCCCTCAAGGTCACCGTGTCAACCCGTTCGGGGCCACCTTCGCCAAGTGTGTCGAAATCAATGGTGATCCCAAAAGGCGTTCCAGCCTCGTCTTGACGCCGATATCGCCGCCCGATGGCACCCGCTTCATCATAAAACACATTCATGTGCGGACGCAAAATATCGCGCACCTGTAGGGCCTTTTGGACCAGTTCTGGTTTGTTCTTTAGCAAAGGGAATATCCCCACCTTGACAGGAGCAACACGCGGATGAAACCGCAGGACAATCCGTGTTTCTGTGTTCCCTTTTTCGTCTGTCACTGGCTCCTCTTGGTAGGCGTTGCAGATCAGCGCCAGGATCAAGCGATCAACGCCCGCCGAAGGCTCGATCACATGAGGAATGTACTTTGACTTGGCTTCCTCATCAAAATATTCCATGGACCGGCCCGAGTGCTTTTGATGTTGCGTCAAATCGAAGTCCCCGCGCGCAGCAATGCCTTCAAGCTCCTGAGTGCCAAAGGGGAACTTGTAGAGAATGTCCACCGTGGCTTTCGCGTAGTGCGCCAGCTCATCCTTTTTCTGCCAGTATTCTTCGAGCGAAGCTCTCGGAAGTCCGATGCTTTCATACCATCGGATTCTCTGCTCGACCCAATACTTGTGCCAAACCTCCCAGCCCCAGTCGGCTCTAGCCTGGCTCAAGTCAGTGGAGGAATCCAGTTTGGCAACGGATCCATTCAGCTTCTCCACGATCTCGTCGGGCTTGATAAAAAACTCAAGCTCCATTTGCTCAAACTCCCTGGAGCGAAACGTAAAATTCCGCGGAGTGACTTCGTTACGAAACGCTTTGCCAATCTGCGCGATGCCAAAAGGGACTTTCTGCCGCGAAACCTCGAGGACATTTTTAAATTGAGCAAATATAGCCTGTGCGGTTTCAGGACGGAGATACGCCACGTTTTCATCGCCTTCGACAGGCCCTACGTGGGTCTTAAACATGAGGTTGAAGGGCCTCGGTTCTGTTTTCTCGCCCGCGCACTCGGATACGGTCTTGCTGGGGCGCTGAGGACACGGGATCTCGCTGACTTGATCAGCTCGAAAACGGCCTTTGCAGGTTTTGCAGTCCACCATCGGATCGGTGAAAGTGGCGATGTGCCCACTGGCCTCCCAAATCTTGGGGTGCATGATGATGGTCGCTTCAAGTCCCGCGATGTCATCTCGCAACCGAGTCATCGAACGCCACCACAAATCCTTCACATTCCGCTTCAGCTCGGCTCCCAGAGGACCGTAATCCCAAAACCCGTTGATCCCTCCGTAGATCTCCGAAGACTGAAAAACGAAACCGCGTCGCTTGCACAGCGACACGATTTTCTCCATGAACTCATTGGTTTTAGGTTCGGCCATATAGAACGGTCAGTTTTCGCTAACGCCCTTCCAGTGTCAAGGTGGGGAACAGATGGGGCAGCAGTTCGGGTGCAACCCACGTTATCCGAGGTCGCCTCCCCTGACGCGGGTATCCCGCCGCTTAACCACGCTGGCGCACCCACGGATGACACGGATAACACGGATGAGGAAAGGGAGCTGAGAGGGGTACTTTATCCGTGCTATCCGTGTTATCCGTGGTTACTTTTCCCATTCTGCGGTAGGTATTGTCCTCCGAACGACACCTCCCGGAAACCGTGAGTTGCACCCCAGCAGTTCTCATTTTGAAAAATGTGGGAAGCGGGGTGGGGACGGCTCCTCCCCAGGTCCTCTTCGATCGGCACTCGAACCGGGGACGAAGCCGTCCCCGCCCCGAAGCGTTCTTGAATCAGCCCTGCTCGGTAGCTGTTTGGCATGGCGATGATTCGGCTCAAAACCAAGCCATCATGCCTATTCGTAACCCAGCAAAACCTGTTCGCCGGAGATCCGGATCTGTGTGATGCGCTTCTGACGCTCCACGATGTAAAATCGTGCGTTATCCCTGACTTTCAGGGTCACCGAACGGGAAGCGGTGTCAAACTTGGCCTCCGTCTCTTCCAGAAAAGGACCTGTCACCGTCGCTGACGAAAAAACACGAGAAGGAGCCACCGGTTCGGGTGCGATCTCGATGAAAGCCTTGATCGCGGATCCAGATGCGAGGTCGTTGATGAGGGTTCTCTGTCCCGTTGTGGGCTCCACAGAGAACCACTCCACGTGCGCTCCGCCGCCACGCTCATACCACACCATGCGAAAAGGGTAGTAGCCTGTTTGGACCACGACAAAATCGAACGTCTCATCTGCCGGCCCCCCGTTGTGGAACCCAAGCGGGGTGGTTGTCGTGTCGCTCAGGGAAACTCCAGAGGTGATCTTATAACCGTCGTCACAACGCACACCGAACCGATGGATTCCGGCACTGAGGAGAAGATAGGATTGGATCTCCATGGCGATATCATCCGTGCCGTTTTCATTGTTGGCAATGCCGGGGAGGGTCTCGGCGTCCTCAAAGTAACCGTCGTTACTCGGCAGCTCATTTTGTGTGAAATTGATGATACTTCTAACCACATTGGTTGTCACAGTAGCCGGGATCTTGGAGTTTGTTGCAAGTTGATCCTCCGCTCGACCTAAGCTGTTGTCGAGCCCTGAAGCCTGTGGGGCCTGCACGACCTTAACTTTGAATCCCCCCGATTTCCCGGGGCCAGAACGTCTGTTCGCGGGGTCAAGAGCTTTGTACTGCACCACAAACGACCAGTCGTTTGTTCGCGACAAGCCGCCATCATCTGAGAAGATCACGCGCGCCGTATTCGAAGCGCCGGAGGCGGGCAATTTATCGAAAACGTAACTCACCTCTGGACCGTTGGCCGCTAAAGTGATTTTCGGGGTCACGGCGGCTCCGTTCACGGAAAGCCTGATAGTTCCTTCGTTGACCTTGGTATCCCGGTTCTGAAACGTGATGCGAATCTCAGGAGTGACGGTCTCCACCACGGCCCCATCAGCGGGGCTGACCCCCGCAACCGTGGCTGGCTGCAAACTAGAACCTGAGGAGGGGATGAACACCAGATAGTTTTGAGCAATGATTCCGTCACCCGGCTGCGTCGTCATTTGGCGTAATCGAAGTGTGTCCAAACCTGAGAAGTTGACCAGAACGCGTTGCTTGCCGAGCCCGTCGGTCAGTGGGACATTGCGATATTGGAACCCTGAGCTCGTGCCGAGGAATGAGCCCAGAACAAGGGTCTTCTGAGCCTCCTGGGAAGCCGGACCCACAACCCGCTCCAGAAGCACTTCAGCTTGGGCCACGTTAGCCAGCGATTCCCGGAGGTAAACCTCGTAAGTCCCGGCCGGGAAAGTTCGCGTATAGTTCATGAACTCGTCCTTCGCGATCTCCGTGATATCGTAATCGTAAACCCCAGAGTCGCCCCCTCCCGCGTTCCTGTATTTGAGCCGAGGCAAGTCGAAAGATCTTTGCTGCCACGCGGAATCCGACTCTCTGTAGGGCGAATTCCGGGGAGCCACTCTGGTTTCATTCAAATCCACTCCTTGGACACCGATCTGGGCCGAATAAGAGTTTGCCGCCGCGCTGCCTTCCGCAACGGGGACGGCACGATCGATGAACTGGCCCCCTCCAAAATTGTAATCCTCGACCTCGACGACAAAACTGCCTGGATCGAATGTGTCCAAATAAAGCGTCGACGAAATCGAGAGCCCTTCAGCGTCCTCCGCTTTGAGAATAGCAACGTAACTTTGGTTCGCGACCAGACCGCCTAACGTGGCAGTCATGGAGGAGCCGATCGTGGTGACCTTCAACCCGGTGTTGACATCGAAAACCTGACCGTTGAGCGTCACCGAAATTTTGCTTACAACGAGCGCTTTGTCGTCCGTGACCTTGAAACTGATCTGTGTTGAGGCGGGGAGGAAGTTGCTGTATTCAGCCGGCAAGACATCGGAAATGAAGGGCGCAATGTTCGCTGCCGCAGGCGGGCTAAGGGCAATCAAATTGTCGTAAACAACCTCATAACTGTCCTGGGGCGCCCCTTTGTCGAAGTCCTCGTACAGATAGAGGACGAGATTCCCGGCACCGAGCCATGGCACCGCCGGATCGTCTTTGCCATCGGACAAAACATCCGCGGCGGGAGTGTCCAAGAATGTCTTCTCGAACAGCACCGCGTTGTTGTCATCTTTATCCAGCACCTTGGCTGTAATAATGACGCTTTTTCCGACCCCCTGCAGGGAGAGCACCAAAGCGACATTCTCGTTCTTGATGGGGGGAGTCGGATTCTCATTGTAAAAGTATTTCCCAAGCCCCTTGGTAATCAGGATGTCGGTCGTGGACTTGGCGATACCATAGCCGGTCAAGGTTCCAGGCGAAGCCCCTTTGGGAGCGAACACCAGGATCGCAAAGGAGTCCTTGCCGTTGCCTTTCACCAGGTCGACGCTGAAGTCGAGTCGTTCGCCGTCAATCAGGTCAAAGCTTTGTGAAGTTTTGGCGCTGGCGCTGAAAATGGCTTGACCGGCCGACGGCATGTTAAACACGAACTGGCCGCCTGCTTCTTTGGGAGCTCCCAGAGGAGGTTTAAAGCTGAAATCCGCCCAACCTGTTTTGCTGTTGTCATTGAAATCATCCACAACATTGCGGTCCTGGACGAACGATGTGGCGTTGTCGTAAACCACCTCGTACGTCTCCTGAGGGGCGTTCTTGTCGAAATCCTGGTAGAGATAGAGAACGAACTTACCCTCGGTCAGGTAGGCAGAAGCCGGGTTATCCGTGCCATCGGACAAGACGTCAGCGGCCGGTGTGTCGATCACGGTCTTCTCAAAAAGCACCGCGTCATTATTGTCTTTGTCGAGGACCTTGGCCGTGATGACCACAGTCGAGCCGATTCCCATCATGGAGAGCACCATTGTGATGTTCTCGTTCTTGACGGGTTCAGCCGGGTTTTCGTTGTAAAAGTACTTCCCGATGCCTTTGGTGATCAGGATATCGGTTGTCGATTTGGCAAACCCATAACCTGCGAGTGTTCCCGGCGAATTGGCGGTCGGAATAAATGCCAGGACCGCGAACGCGTCTTTGCCGTTCCCTTTGACAAGGTCCACACGAAATTCAACCTTCCGTCCGTCCTTCAAGATGAAGCTTTCGCTGGTTTTGCTGGAAGCACTAAAAATCGCTTGCCCGGCCGGGGGCATCGCAAACACAAATTGGCCCCCTTTTTCCGTGGGATATCCCAGGGGCGGCGCGAAACTAAAATCCGTCCAGTTTGACTTCGTATTGTCATTAAAATCGTCGATCACACGCGCCGACACACAAAATGGAAGCAGTGCGGACAACATCCCCGAGAAGAGACGACAGCGCCATGGAGAACGGGAAATAGGTTTCATACATCGAATCATGGGCTTTATCGCGAAAAACTCAACAAGCTTAATGGCGCACGATGATCTCAGTGCGCATCTCAGATTTTTCCAGATCTTCTCGTAATCGTAATCGTAATCGTAATCCTATCCCTGGTTTCCCTCTTGCAACCGGTAATCGGAGTTGGCCTTTATCAAGGCGACCAGCATCGAAACGAGGCTCCACAGGCGGTCTTTTCTTGGCAGCACTTCCCCCCCCCTTGGTAAACCTCCAGCTTTTCGTGGTCGAATCGGTGGTTCATGGGATTACGATTACGATTACGATTACGAGTAGGAAACACGAGCACGACAAATCTGAGAGGCACCCCTTGGAAGGTCCCCTTCACAATCGAGCTTCCCCTCGCATCCCTGAGTTCCTATGATGAAGGCTGATGACGCCGAGCAGCCAGTATCTGAAAGCGTGCCGAGGCATTGTGTCCGCGGTCGAGTCGCAGCTGTCAAACATCGAGAAAACTGCTGGGTGGTTCGCAGACTCCATTCTGGCTGGACGAATGGTCCACCTCTTTGGATCGGGGCACAGCCGCATCCTCGTCGAAGAAATGTGGCCCCGCTACGGCTCGTTTCCAGGGTTCAATCCCATTGTCGAACTCTCCCTCACTTTTCACAACAACGTGGTGGGTGCCAATGGCCAGAGGCAGGCCATGTTCCTTGAAAATGTGTCAGGTCTGGCCAATCGCATCCTGCGGAACTTCGACATCACCGCCGCCGACTCAGCGCTGGTCGCCTCTTCCAGCGGCTGCAACTTGGTGCCTCTCGAAATAGCCGCAGAATTCAAGCGTCGTGGAGTGAAAGTGGTGGCCCTCGTCAGCCTGGCTCATTGCGGAGCGAGCGCCAGCCGACATCCCGAGGGTAAAAAGCTCACGGACTTCGCCGACATCGTGCTCGACACCGGCGCTCCGGTGGGCGACGCGATGGTTCGAATTGAGAACCTCGACACGCCCGTGGCTCCCGGATCGACGGTCGGGGGTTGCATGGTGATCAACTGTATCAAGGCGGAAACCGCCCAGCGCCTGACGCTCGCGGGCAGGCCTCCAATCGTCCTGACGGCCTCCGCAATCGTCGGCAGGGAACGTGCGACGGAACTTTTCGAGGCCGCCTACGACGAACACGCGCGTCGGCTCTCACGGCTTTATGCGAATCTCGGCGCCTGAAGCCCCCGCAGACACACCAGAACCCCTCCCCGATCACGGCATGAATACGCACCCCTTCCGCACCACGGTGGTTGGCAGCTACCCGTTCCCGGCCTGGCTCGAATTCGCCTGCCAGCACCTGGATCGATTCGGCGACGCAGACCGGGAGGAACTCATAGAAGACGCCGTCCGCATCGCACTCCAGGATCAGGTCGAGGCTGGACTCGACGTCATTACGGATGGGGAGCAGACCCGACTGGACTTCAATCTGTCATTTTACGGATTCATCGAAGGGATCGAACTGGAATCCATACCGCCCCGCAGGTTTGGGCCGCCGGCCCACGATCAACGGGGCAAGCATCGGGTTCGCTCCGAACTGCGCGCGCCCCGCGGGTTGGGAACCGTTGAGGATTTCAAGAGACTCAAGCGGCTCGCTCCACCAAATAAAGTCCTGAAAGCGAGCGTCCCAGGTCCTTACACATTGAGCGGGCGTCTCGTGCCCAACGAACATTACCGCGACCGGTTCGCCCTGACCGAAGCCTTGCTCCCTATCGTGCGCGGCGAACTGCTCGCGCTCGTTTCGGCGGGATGCTCGGAAATCACGGTGGACGAACCGTCGATGAGTTGTTACGCCCATCGCGAAGACCCGCGCCGCTTTGTGGATATCTTCAACCGCACTGTCGAGGCAGTAGCTGGAAAATGCCGTCTCTCCACGCATCTTTGCTTCGGCAATTACAAAGCGAGAGCCGTCGGCCCCAGGCAATACGCCCCCATGTTCCCGGCGTTCCTCGATCTGCACGTGGACGAAATCCACCTCGAAATGGCTAGCCGCGAATTCTCCGAACTCGAATTGCTGTCGCTCATTTCCAAAAGCAAAGACGTCGCGGTCGGCATCATCGATGTCAAAAGCTATTACATCGAAACCGTCGAAGACATTGCCCGGCGAGTCCACGCCTGCTTGCAATACGCTCCGGCGGAACGCCTCAGTTTCGCTCCGGACTGCGGGCTGAGCCAAACGGCCCGCTGGGCCGCGAAGCAAAAACTCCGCAACATGGTTCTGGGTGTCCACAAAGCGGCCGTCGAAATTGGCTTGCGGCGAACTTAGATTCTCAGTTCTTCAAGTCTCGAAGAATTATCTCCCAGAATTTAACCACAGAGACACAGAGAGGCACAGTCATTGAAACCGGACTTCTTTCCACCCACTTTTCCCTCTCTGTGCCTCCGTGCCTCTGTGGTTAGAATCTCAATTCTTTTTGGCTAAATTCCAGCTCATGATCCCGGCATTACTAAAAGACGAAGCCCTGCTTCGCGACATCGAATCCGCCGAGGAGGACAACTCGCGCCCTCATCTGTGGTGGCTAGGTCAAAGCGGGTTCCTGATCGCCTTCGAGGATCACCGTCTCCTCTTGGACCCCTATCTCTCGAACTCGCTCACGAACAAATACGCCGGCACTGACAAACCTCATGTCCGCATCAGCGAACGCGTCCTCAGCCCAGAGCAGCTGCCAAAGATCGACGCCGTCACTTCAACGCACAACCACACGGATCACCTCGATCCGGAAACCCTGCTGCCGTTGCTACGAACGAATCCCCAGATGAGGCTCGTGATTCCGGAGGCGAACCGCGAGTTCGTCTCGGCAAAGCTAGGCACCCCATCCCTTTGGCCCGACGGCCTCAACGCGGGAGGGCGCGCTGAAATTGGCCCGTTCACAATTCAGGCGATTCCAGCGGCGCATGAAGCACTCTCGGTGGATCTGTTGGGGCACCACCATTTTTTGGGGTATGTCGTCGAGTGCGGCCAACGGACAATCTACCACTCGGGCGACACGATTCGGTATTCAGGAATGGAACAATGGCTGGAACCATGGAGCATCGATGTCGCGTTGCTCCCCATCAACGGACGGCTGCCAGAACGCCGCGTGTCGGGCAACCTGTGGGGTCGCGAAGCCGCGCAACTCGCATGGGATATCGGCGCGGGTCTGACGATTCCCTGCCACTTTGACATGTTCGAGTTCAACACCGTGTCGCCGAACGATTTTACAAGCGAATGCGCCGCCTTAAGTTGCGCGCACAGGGTGCTGAGACACGGCGAACGCTGGAGTCTTTAACAGCCCGACATGGAGGGAGTGTGGTGATTAGTGACGGGTTCAAAATGACAAGTAACAGGTTACAGCATATTTGTTGCATTGTGTTACGTAAATCACATCCGCGCGGTCAAGACTGGTTGAGACAGAGAGTTTGTCTGATTAGAGGGTCTTGGCCTCGAGACATTCCGCCTCCTTCCACATGCCGGAAGACGGGGCGGCGGGCAGGTAAATTTGCTGTTCACCGGGAGCGTCTCTCTGATTAGCTTCAAACGCATGAACCGAAAAACCAAAGCCAAACCGAAGGTCCACCAGCAAATCCCGACGCGCTTCCAGCAGTTCGGCGAGAAGTATCCCGACATCCTGCGCGCCTGCGAAGCGCTTGGGGAATCCACGCAACAAGCCGGCCCGCTCGACGCGAAAACCCGTTGCCTCGTCAAGCTGGCCATTGCCACCGGCGCACTGCGCGAAGGCGCGGTCCACAGCCACGCCCGCCGCGCGATCCAGGCCGGATGCACCTCCGAAGAGATCCGCCACGTCGTCCTCCTCGCCACCACCACGCTCGGATTCCCCAGCATGATGGCCGCGCTCTCGTGGGTGGAGGATGTGCTGACCACTAAGTGAATTCTGATGACTATCCGCCATCTTTTCGTTTCTCCCGGCCACAACTACGTCGGCCATCACGAGCAGCCGCCCGGTCAACATACGGTCCTTGAACAGGACGAAGTTGAATGCGTCGCCGGCCAGGGCATCCTCGGCGACCGGTTCTTCAGCTACCAGGTCGATTACAAAGGCCAGATCACCTTCTTTGCGTGGGAGGTGTTCGACAAGCTGCGCTGCGAACTGAATCTCCCGGACGCGCATCCATCTGGCACACGCCGCAACGTCATCACCGAGGGACTGGACCTGAACGCGTTGGTCGGTCAGGAATTTGAGATTCAAGGCGTTCGCTTCGCGGGTGTCGAAGAATGTCGTCCGTGTTATTGGATGAACCACGCCTTCCGCCACAAACAAGCCGAGGCGTGGCTCAACGGCAACGGCGGCCTGCGCGCCCGCATTCTCAGCGACGGCATCCTGCGGCGTCATGAAGGCAACACCGCGTGAAATTCAGCGCCGTCATCCTCGCCGGAGGCCAGTCGCGCCGCATGGGTCGCGACAAAGCGTGGCTGCCACTGGACGGCCAACCGCTGCTCGCACGGCAGATCGAACTCGTCCGCGAACTGGCACCGGAGGAACTATTTATCTCCGGTCGCTCCGACACGGACTACACCCGGCTGGGTTGCCCCGTGCTGACGGACGAATTCACGGACGCCGGGCCGTTGGCGGGCATTGCGATCGGCTTGGCGGCAGCCTCAGCTCCGCTCGTCCTGGTGCTGGCCGTGGACATGCCGGACATGACCTCCGCCGCGTTGCGTCGGCTGCTCGAGCTCTGCACGCCAAGAGTGGGCGTCGTTCCGCGAGTGAACCGCCGCGTCGAACCGCTTACGGCGTTCTATCCGAAGGCCGCCGCGCCGATTGCCGAAGATTTGCTCAAGCGGCAACTCCGGGCCGTGCGCGCCTTCGCCGAACAGTGCAAAGAGGATGGTCTGGTCGCCCTTCACGACGTGGAAGCCACGGACTGGAAATGTTTCGCCAACTGGAATTCTCCCGCCGACATGCTGACGCCAAGCATATGATGGAATTGACGCCTAACTTCTGGATGAAACATCAGAGCAAAGCCCCATCGTTCGCTGAAGGCTGGAGCGCGTCATTGGCTGGGGAACAGCCACAGATTGGATCCATTGAAAAACTGAAAAGCAAACCGTGGCATCAGTTGCCGCACGAAGATGTGAAAGTAAAGATGAACAATAAGCGGTCACCCTTTGCCAAATTCAGAAAAGCAGTTTCAATCGACTCCTGCTAGCGTCTCACCGCAGATGAAAAGAATTCTTTACTCCAGCGAAATCATCGGCTCGTTCACGCGCAATGACCATGAGTTGGAATCAGTGGCCCAAGATGAGGCCGTTGAACTGGCCAAGGATATTTTCCACCGCTGGGTTGGCAAAGTGCGCCAATCTGTTCCGTCGCCAGTC
The DNA here is from genome assembly GCA_945865375.1 of Akkermansia muciniphila. GTDB lineage: Bacteria > Verrucomicrobiota > Verrucomicrobiia > Limisphaerales > F1-80-MAGS106 > F1-80-MAGS106. The sequence continues at coordinate 24,780 of CAMBEJ010000085.1, forward strand.
CACAACCTCTAACCAAGTCAATTCTATGATACCAAAATACACCATCGAATACACGATGTCGTTCAAGAAACACGCGCACGCCAGCCACTACTCCAGTGACGACCCGGTGGCGCTCGAAGAGTTCATCGAGGAGCTCCTGGAGCGCGGCCTCCGGATTCAAGCCATCAAGCACGAGGGATTGGATCTGTCGAAACACGACTTCGACAAAATGGTCAAGACTGCGGGCGGCATGCTGGCATCCAAGCGCATTTGCGCATCACTCGGCATCAAGCCGGAGGAGAAGCACTATCGTTTCGGCTTTGCCGCCTGAAGCGGGCGAAACACTATCATTTCAATTCCTTCGGCGGACCTCCACCGGCCTCCGGCTCAACTTATCGAATATCTGCTCGCGCCGCCGCAACGGCCAGCACTCATTTTCCATGATGTCAGGGGTTCTGGACAGACTGCTGGAGAGAAGCTCCACGGCGTTGGCCAGGAGAATGCCCCGGAAGCAATCACCACCTTGCCATGGTTGTTGTAGGTTGCATCGAGCACCTGTTCTCATGCTACGCGCGGTTTGCCAAAACTCTGGTGACTTTCCGAGGCGATGCTGTCATAAAACGGGGGATCCATTTTATGACGCTGCCCAAACCACGCTTCCTCGAAGACGATCCCGCCCGAGTTCTCGAATCCCTACCTGAACGGGTCCGAGTTCTCCAAAACGAGGCGGCCAAGGTTGTCGTCGGACAGGAAACGAAGCAAGAAGGATTTCCCGTGCATTCATGAGTTGTCGGTGGAGGGACAGCAGGGGATGGAATACATGGGGCGCCTGAACGCGGTCGTCGGGGACGACCGCCCACAAGAACGGAAAGGTCGATCACCCTGTGGGCGGTCGTCCCC
>CAMBEJ010000086.1 GCA_945865375.1 Akkermansia muciniphila
GTTCTTGCACAGTGAGTTTGTTCGCCATAAAAACCGCACATCCTCCGGACAATCCGAAAAATGTGCAGCTTTTGGCCGCGCTCAGGGTGGGTCAGTTTGAAGCCTTCCATTTCGACCCGAGGTGGGTCAGTTTGAGTGACCGCTGACAGCACAGAGGCACAGAGAAGAAGAGGGAGGGGAATCGGGTTTGTTCTCGTTCGATTTCCCCTCTGTGCCTCTGTGGTGAATAGGGACAGAGTGGCCAAAAAGGCATTGCAACCCACCGAGCGGTTCCCAAGCTCAAGCGAGCAATCCGGGCACGGTGTTTCCGTGGACATCCGTCAGCCGGTATCGGCGGCCTTGAAACTTGTAGGTGAGCTGCTCGTGGTCGATTCCGAGCTGGTGCAACAGGGTGGCTTGGAGATCGTGGATATGGACACCGTCAGAGACGATGTTGTAGCCAAACTCGCACGTTTCCCCGTAACTGATGCCTGGTTTAATCCCTCCACCCGCCATCCAGATGGTGTAGCACCGGGGATGATGGTCGCGTCCGAAGTTCGTCTGAATTTTTCCCTGGCAATAGTTGGTCCGACCAAACTCACCTGCCCACACGACGAGTGTGTCCTCGAGCAGCCCACGGCTTTTGAGATCCTTGACGAGCGCGGCGGCCGGCTGATCGGTCTCCTTGCACAATCCTGGGAGCCCGGTCGGAAGACCGCCGTGGTGATCCCAATCCTGATGATAGAGCTGGATGAACCGGACGCCTCGTTCCGCGAGCCGACGGGCTTGGAGGCAATTGGCAGCGAAACTGCCGGGGGATCGAACGTCCGGCCCGTACGAGTCGAGCACGTGCTGGGGTTCCTTGGATAAATCTGAGACTTCTGGAATGCTGGATTGCATTCGAAAGGCCATTTCATAGTGGTCGATGCGGCTCTGGATTTCCGTGTCAGGAGTGCCCTCAAATTGGTGCTCGTGCAACTCCTTAAGGCGGTCGAGCAGTAGCCTCCTGGATTTAGAGTCGACGCCTGCGGGGTTGCCTAAATAAAGGACTGGATCTGCTGCGGCTCGAAACAGCACGCCCTGGTGGCGGGAGGGGAGGAATCCGCTGCCCCACAAATGGGTGCCAAGCGGCTGTCCCGATTTGCCTTTGGTAATCAGGACAACGAATGATGGGAGGTTGGCGTTGTCCTGGCCAAGACCGTAACTGAGCCAAGCGCCGATGCTAGGTCTTCCGGCGATTTGCGTGCCCGTCTGCATGAATGTGACGCCCGGCCCGTGGTTGATGGCCTCTGTAAACATGGAGCGCACGAAGCAGACATCGTCCGCGATGCCTGCCGTGTGGGGCAGAATGTCGCTGAGCCACGCACCTGATCGGCCGTGTTGTCTGAACTTGAAAGGAGAACCGACCAGCGGGATGGAGGACTGATTTCCTGACATGCCCGTGAGCCTCTGTTGACCACGCACCGAATCCGGAAGCTGCTCGCCATGGCGCTGGTTCAGGATGGGCTTGTAATCGTACAAGTCCAATTGCGAGGGGCCGCCGGACATGAATAGAAAAATGATGCGCTTGGCTTTGGGAGGAAAATGGGTTTTGCCAAGAACGCCATGGTCCGCCGAAGGGTTCAATGGAGCCGCGACCGGGCCACCGCCGAGCAATTCAGACAAGGCGATGCCGCCGAGGCCCATGCCGAAGCGCGAAAGGAACTGGCGTCGATTTGTGAGGAATGTGAGGTCGGGATTCATTGGGGGGAGGGCTTAGCGTTTCACCACGGAAGCGTCATGGTTCAGGAGTGCCTGAGCGATCATCATGGCGGCTGCGGCGTTGGGTGCGGGGATGGACACGGCTCGGGGGCTGCTCCCGATCTTGAGCAAGGCCTCCGCATCGTTGGGGTGAGATTGGAAGTGAGCCAGTTGTTCACCGTAGAGCCGGCGCAGGATTTCGATCTCGCGCGGGTCCGGTTTACGGCTTAGACAACGCATGAAACCGATGTCTATCATGGCGGTGACATCCCCATTGGCGTCGCGGTGCAAGGCTTCACCAAGAACCCTCGCTGCTTCAACGTATTGAACTCCGTTCAGCAGAATCAGCGCTTGGAGGGGGGAATCTGTTCGTTCGCGTTTGGAGGCGCATACGGCGCGTCGAGGGGCGTCGAACGTGAGCATGGCGGGAGGTGGGGCGGTGCGACGCCACGTGGTGTAGAGACTGCGGCGGAAGACGCCGTCGCCCTCAGAGGCTTTGGATGGTTTAAAGGCCTCGCTCATCTCGTAGGGATTGACGGGTGGCCCCCCTATCCGCTCGCTCAACAGGCCCGCCGCCGACAGGGCATTGTCTCGAATCATTTCGGCCGGGAGCCGGAATCGGGGCCCACGGGCGAGCCATTCATTGTCGGGGTCGTCGGCCATTGTTTTTTCGTCCGCACTGCTCCGTTGACGATAGGTGTGGCTCATGACCATGGTTTTAAAGAGAGCTTTGGTATCCCAGCCACTTCGCATAAATTGGTATGCCAGCCAGTTGAGCGCCTCCGTGTACAGGGGGCGCGCTCCTTGGTTGCCGAAATCCTCCGTGGTTTTGACCAAGCCCCTGCCGAAAAGACCCAGCCAAAATCGGTTCACAGTGACGCGTGCAAAAAGTGGGTGAGTGGGATCGGTGAGCCACATTGCAAGACCGAGCCGATTGGCGGGAGCGTTTTTTGGCAGAGGAGGGAGGGAGGCGGGGACTCCTGCGTACACCGGATCACGGCGGTGGTCGTAGTCCCCTCTGGCAAGGACGTACGCTGGCTTGGGTGAAGGCAACTCGCGCATCACCATGATCTCCTTGATACCTTCCGCGTCTTTGCCCAACTGGGCGCGAGCGTTTTTGAGAGCGGCCAGATGGGCGCGCCAGCCGGAGTCCGAGTTGGCCAGGAAGTAATCCAGGAGAACTTCTCTCTCCATCGGCTGAAGCGCAGGTTCGGCTTTGGCAAGGAGCGCCAGAGCGGCCGGTTCATCATAGGTGCCCGCGGCCTCGAGGGTTGAAAGTGCCCTCGTGAAAACGCGGAGATCATCCACCAACCCGTTCTTGAATCCGCGATCTCGGAATCTTTCACCCAGGGCGATGGTGTCGCCTCCTCCTCCTGCGATTTCCTTCGTAAGCGAATCCTTGACCACCTCGATCTCGGCGGGTCGGCCGTTCACGAACAGCCTCAACCCTGCGGCACGGCTGCTGCCATCACTGGTCACCACCACGTGGGTCCACTCATTTGTGGCGACGAGGGCGTGGGTGCGAATCGAGATCGCATTCCCCGGCCAGAAGTGGATGAGGGACCATTTCAGCCTGCCCTCTTCGAGAAGCAGTTCATAGCCGCGGCTGGCCGCGTCAGTCCAGGCGCGCGACCGATGGAATACGACGGCCCGGTCTTTGACGTCCGGGGTCTTGATCCACAGCGAGACGCTGAAGGGATCATGGTTGTTGAAGTTTCCCAAAGTGAGATTGACAGGATCGTCGCCGGTAAACTGAACCGCGTTCCCTGTGCGTCCGGGAACCACTTTGTTTTCTCCCGTTAACGTGGCCACATTAGTCCCCAGGGCGTTCACAAAGGTTCCTTTGGTCAAAACATCGAAATCAAAACGGCCGATCTCCTCCGAAAACGGAAGCTCGGCAGGCCGCCTGGACAGCCAGGCACCGAAGGCATCCTTGTTTGAGGCGCGGAGGGTTTCGGTTTGATTTTCCACGTCCGCCACCGCTTTTTGGAGGGATTGCCTGCGCATTTTGGCAGGCTCGTCCATCAGCATCATCGCGGGTGTTGGAGGGGACATGGTGAAATAGGAATACAACCCCGCCTCATCGATATTCTGGAAATATGAAAAGAGCTGGTAGTACTCCTTTTGTGTGATGGGATCGTACTTGTGATCGTGACACCGAGCGCATTCAAAAGTGAGCCCCAGGAACGCTGTGGCGAACGTTTGCACTCGGTCGGCAACGTATTCAACACGATATTCCTCTTCAACACTGCCGCCTTCGGACTCCTGCTGGTGCAGCCGATTGAAGGCCGTGGCTAGAACCTGGTCGTCGCTCGGGTTGGGCAGGAGATCGCCCGCCAGTTGCCAGGTGACAAATTTGTCGAATGGCAGGTTCTCGTTGAACGCACGCACCACCCAATCACGCCAAACCCAGACGTCCCGATCGCGATCGACCTGAAACCCATAGCTGTCGGCATAGCGCGAGATGTCGAGCCAGTCCACCGCCATGCGCTCGCCGAATTGAGGAGTCAGGAGGAGGTGGTCAACAAGCCGCTCGTAGGCTTTGGGAGACCGATCGTTGATGAAGGCCTCCACATCCGCTGGTTTCGGAGGCAACCCTGTCAGGTCGAACGAGACCCGTCGGATGAGCGTGGCGCGGTCGGCCTCTGGTTGTGGGGATAATCCACGCGAGGCCAGCCCCGACCACACCAGCGAATCGATGGGGGAGGGCGGTGTCGAAGGAATCTTCCTCCCGGAGAGCTGGCTTTTTTGGAGTTTGACCTTTGGGATCTTCGCCGGGCGCAGAGGGATGAAGGACCAGTGCTGTTCGTAATTGGCACCCTGAGCGATCCAGCGTCGCAGCGTCTGGACTTCGCTCGGAGTCAGGCTGCCAATCTTGGAGTCGGCAGGGGGCATGTGATCGTCGGGCGTGGAGGTCGTCACCCGTCGGATGAGGTCACTCTGATCTGGCTTTCCCGGGACAAGGGTTTTCTTGTCTTTGAACGCGCCCTCGCGGGTATCTAGTCTGAGGCCGCTTTTGCGCTTTTTCTCATCGGGACCATGGCAAAAAAAGCATTTATCTGAAAGGATCGGACGGATGTCCTTGTTGAACTCGATGCGGGGCTCTGCTGCGGTCGCGAGGTTTGCCGAGAGGACAGCCCATGCGAAGACAAAGCATGCCACCCGGCTGTTGAAGGCGAAGGCCAATTCTGAAGAGGTCGATGCGCGCATGATTTCGAAGGCGTTCTTGAAACAAATCGCCCTGTGGTCACTCTACACTCGGTCGCTGGGGTATCAAGGCCAACTCCATTGAGCCAGCAGTTCTTTCACTGAACAAATCCAGAAGCCACTGGACCGCACCAGGGGTGAGGTTGAGTTCGCTTCCCCCTCTGTGTCTCTGTACCTCTGTGGTGAAAAAGAGAGATGAAATTGAACCACGGAGGCACAGAGGTACAGAGAAGAAAAGGGACTGGGATTGGGTTTGTTCTCGTTCGGTTCCTCCTCTGTGCCTCTGTGTCTCTGTGGTGAAAACAAGGGAGATGAAATTGAACCACGGAGGCACAGAGGTACAGAGAAGAAAAGGGAATGGGATTGGGTTTGTTCTCGTTCGGTTCCTCCTCTGTGCCTCTGTGTCTCTGTGGTGAAAACAAGGGAGATGAAATTGAACCACAGAGCCACAGAGGCACAGAGAAGAAAAGGGAATGGGATCGGGTTTGTTGTCGTTCGGTTCCTCCTCTGTGCCTCTGTGTCTCTGTGGTGAAAACAAGGGAGATGAAATTGAACCACAGAGGCACGGAGGCACAGAGAAGAAAAGGGAATGGGATTGGGTTTGTTGTCGTTCGATCCCCCTCTGTGTCTCTGTGGTGAAAAAAAGAGATGCATTGCTGGAAATGAGTGTGTTGGGGGCATGGATGTGGGAGGGTGATGGCTGCATGGACATGAACGGGGCGGATTATTTGTCGAAAAACCGACAGGCGTGGGATAGTCGGGTTCGGGAGAACGGGCGGCACACCTGTGTTGTGAAACCGGAGCATCTGGGCGACCCGCTTCCCATTCTTGATCCCGAAAGGTGGCTGGGCAACTCCCTGCGCGGGCGCTCTGTGCTGTGTCTTGCGGCAGGGGGTGGTTTGCAATCCGCGCTGTGCGCGGCGGCGGGCGCCGACGTCACCGTGGTGGATCTGAGCCCCGAAATGTTGCGGCGCGATCAAGAAGTCGCTCGCCGCCACGGGTTGCGCATCCGCGTTGTCGAGGCCGAGATGACGCGTTTGGAAACATTGGGATCGGAGAGTTTCGACTTCGTTATCCAGCCCGTGAGCACGTGTTACGTGCCCGACGTTCGTCCCCTCTATGCCGAGGTGGCGCGTGTTTTAAAGTCGGGAGGCATTTATGTATCGCAACACAAACAACCCACAAGCCAGCAGGCCAGCGCGACCCCTGCGAAAGACGGCTATTTCCTCTCCGAACCCTGCGAGGAGGGGCGGTTGCTGCCCCCCGTCCTGGGAGAGTGGCGGCATCGTGAATCGGATGCGGTGGAATTTATTCATCGGTGGGAGGATTTGATCGGCAGCCTTTGCCGTGCGGGTTTTGTGGTAGAAGATCTGATGGAGCCAATCGAGGGCGACAAGCTGGCACCAGTGGGCTCATTCGAGCACCGAAGCGGCTTCGCCCCGCCTTTCGTCAAAATCAAGGCGCGAAGAAACCCACGAGCCCCGGGGAGTCCGGCATCCTCATTGTGGGTCCCATGATCCACTGCTCATTACACGCTGAGCCGTTTGTAAAGCGCCCATGTTTGGTCCACCATGCGGTCCACGCCGAACTCTGCTTTGACCCGTTCCTGGCCTGATCTCCCAAGTCGGTTTCGAAGCGGTCTATTGGCGGCGAGGGCAAGGAGACTTTCGGTGAGTTTTATCTTGTCGCCTGTCGGGATCAAGAGCCCTGTTTCATGGTGGAGACACACCTCGCGTGCTCCGTCGCAATCATAAGCCACGGTCGGTTTCGCGGCTGCCGAACCTTGTGAAAGCGCCCTGGGCAGTCCTTCACGTCGCGAGAGGTGGACCAGGATATCCATGGCCCCTATCAAGGAGGGCACTTCCTCTGGAGGGACGAGTCCCGTGAAATGAAATTTCCCATTCAGGCAAGCAATGTCGGCGCGCTCCTCCAAGCGCGCACGCCAGGCCCCATCTCCGACCAACAAGAAGCGCAGCTTGGGGTTTTGGGCAAGCAATGTCGGCGCGATATCGAGAAGGTCATCGTGTCCTTTCAGTTTAAAAAGGCGGGCGACCATCCCCACGACGATCTCGTCTCCGGCGATTCCGAGGCGGTTGCGTTGCGCGGGGTTTTCGGCCGCGCTGGCGAACGGGGCGAGGTCGAATCCGCTGAGAATGCGTGTGAACTGCTCCGGTTGTCCGATGCCTGCGGCGAGGTATTGATCCGTCATGGCGTGGGCGACGCTGACGAAATGGCGCGTCATCCCTGCGGCGAACCGTTCGGCAGCTAGGAAAGCGGCGTTTGCGACAGGGCCTTGGAAGGAGCCAAACGAGGGGCCATGGATGCCATGGATAAGGGTCTTTGTGTTGACCATGCGGGCCGCCAAGCGGCCGATGAACCCTGCCTTGCCACTGTGGGTATGAACGATCGCCGGGTTGAGCTTATGCAGCAGGCGCTTCAAATCGCGGAGCGCCAGGGCATCGTGCCACGGATGGATGGCACGGATCAAATGGGGGCAAAGTTGGAACCTACCATTCGAGGCTATGAAGCGCGCCTCGAGAGATCCTTCAGGTCCAGAAGTGGGGCCTGAGAGGAGCTGCACATCGGCGCCGTGGCGGGCCTGGAGGCCGAGCACGGTGGCAATCGTATTTTCCTGGGCTCCGCCAACGATGAGTCGGGTGATGATGTGAACGATCCGCACGGGGACTGTTTCTCTCGAGTTACTTGCGGGATCAACTCAATCAAGATTGATCGCACAGTGTCACCAGGGAATGGAGGAGGCGGTTATTTTAGTGAATTCAAGCGGGCATTGGCTGTCTGGATTTCCAACGTTCCGGGAGGCGCGATCCTGAGATATTTTTGAAAATATTCCACAGCCTGCTTCTTATCATCCAGATGGTAGGCGCTTTCGGCGAGGCCATACACCACAATATGCGAGTTAGGAGTCACTTTGGAGAGCGTCACGTAGTCCTTGCTCGCCTCCTTCCAATTCTCGGTTTGGAGAAAAACGATGGCACGGTTGAGACGCGCGGCGAAATGGGTCGGGTTCCGCTCGAGGATCTTTTCCAGAGGCCCCATTGCCTCCGTAAATTTCTTGTTGTGAATGTGGATCGCGCCCTGGTTGAGCAAAGCGAGCTCGTGATTCGGCTGGATTTTCAAGATCACGTCGAGGGCCGCGATGGCCTTCTCGAAACTGCGGTCCTGCATCAATAGTCCCACCTGTTTGAGCAAGGCCTCGATGTTGTCCGGAGTGGTTTTCAACAGCTTTTCCACCACACTGAGCGCTTTTGCGGAATCCTCGTGGTGGTAGTAGAGATCGAATAAGGAATTAAGAACAGTCGGGTCGTTGGGGTATTTTGCCGCGGATGCAAGAAGGGTGCTCTCGGCCCCGGCGAAGTCTTTGAGAGAATATTTCGCGAGGGCGCTGATCCGAGCCAGTTCCACGAACTGATCCTGCTGGAGATTTGATGAGGCGGGATTTTTTTCGATGGCCCCGATGGTTTGGAGCGCGTTCTCTGGGGCTGATCCGTAGTGATAGGCGCGCGCCAGCGAGATTTGGTTGAGCAGATTTTTTGGTTCCCAGGCCTGGACCCTCAGGAATTCCACGGCCGCCTGATGATAATTACCCCCCTGTGCGAACTGCGTCCCGAGCTCGAAACAAAACGAGGGTTCGTCAATAGGGCCGTTGACGATGAGCAAGTCCCCCCAACTGGCATATTGTTTTACCAGTTCTTTGACTTCAGCGCCAAAATCCAGCGCCTTGGTCTTCTCCTTGCCGAGGCTTTGATTGAACTGTTTATTGATGATGCCAGCCACGTTTTGAGGGTTGAGCTTCACCGCCATATCGAACCACGCAGCGGCCTCTTGGAGTCGGTTCACTTTCTGGAGATCGACACCAAGCGAGTTCAGAGTGCGAGAGTACCACGTGCCCAGCACAGCGAGGTCTGGAACCTTCATTTTGACGCCTTCGGCAATCGTGGCAAGGTTGGGAAGACGAGCTTTCCATTGTTTTTCCAGTTCATCCGCTTCGGACGCTAGCAGAGGAGGCGCGCTGAAGTTGGTTTCAGAGTAGAAAATCATCTCAAAAAGGGCGCCCTTAGGCTTGAGATAACCGGCTTCGAAAAAATAGCCAAAACTGGGGTGCAAATAGAATACCGTGTTTGATTTTCCGAGGGAGTAGAGATACTGAACCTGGAGGAGCGAGTCGATGGGTTCGGCCAGCTTCTCGAGATCCTTGATGGGAGCTAGGCGGTTTGGGTAGGCGCGCGCGAGGTTTCTGTGATAGAAGCGCCACTCAAGCAACTTGGTTTCGATGAGTCGATGGTGTCCTTTTTTCCCGGCTTCAGTTTGAAGGCCTTCGAGGAGGAGCAGGTCATAGCGGTTGTCGCTCAGCACCAGGGCGGACTCGGCGGGGAGGGAATCGCGGAGAGCCTGAACGTAGAGCTTGAGGGCCGGCCCGTTCTTCGCCTTCACGTCGTTCAAGTTCAGCATCAGAAGCGCGAGAGGGATCGTGACACCGGCGATCAAAATGATCCCCTGAACAACCGGGCCGAATCGTGTCGAAGCGGAGCTACGCTGTTGGGATTTGCCTTTTGGTGGGGCAAAAACCAGCAGGAAATACCCCGAGAAATAACCTATGGCGAGGGCTGTCAGATAGTACAACGGCAGCAGCGCGTAACCGTTTCCAAGGTAACGAGGGCTGAACTTTGGATCGAACATGACCCAGGAACAGGCGCCCAGGAACAAGGCGTGCAACAATCGAAACATCAGACTGGTGGCGGAGGTTCCCGCCAAGCTGGTGTCGCCAAAACTCGATGGCCACTTTATCCCCATGAAAATCACGGGGATGATAGAGGTCAGGCACATGAACGATAGCCGGCTCCGGGGGAATTGCATCAGCGAGGCTTTTTGAGAGCCGAGCTCCTGACGCAGGAAGTCGGAAAACGTGGAGCCGAGCGTGGAATCGCTTGCCGCCACCATGGGGAGAACCAAATAAGGCAGCAGTCCCACGAGGCCGCATCCAACCATTCTCAACAGGAAGGAAAACGAAAAGAAAGAGCGACCCTTAACCCAAACAATGCTGAAAAGGAAGATCGGGAAAAAGGCGATGAGCGCCCAGTTATTGGTGATGCCGAGGGCATAGACCAACGAAAGTTTGTACAACTGCGCATTCCGTCTGCAGAGCCGGTAATCCAGCAAGAAATAGATGGAAGCGCTAAAGAACAGCAGGTCCAGCATTTCGCCAGTTTGCGAAGTGGCGTTTTCCCAGTAGCTCAACTGGAACATCAGAGCGCCGCCCGCAAAGATCGGAGGAAGCCACCAGAGCGCGACACTCAACAATGAAAGAGGACCGCGTTCCCGCGTGCGTTGTTCCTTGGTCCGGTCGTGAGGCAGCAACAAAACAGAGCGTGTCACCAAGCCCACGGAAAAAGCCCCTAACACCGCTGCGATTACGTTCAGAAGCAACGGCTGCAGCCCGATTGGGGCATACGCAAAGGGCCAAGTCAGGATGAAGAGCAGCGGGCCGCTGATCGCGGGGAAGCGGTCCCACCCGACCAGCTTGGCCACCACCGGAGTGCTCGACAGGGTTACCCAATGGCTGAGCGTGAATAAATACAGGACTAAAGCGGTCAGGGCCGTGATCCAGGGTAAGGAGGCGCGCAGCGACTGAGTCGAGGATGATCGTTCTTCCATACTAGAGTTTGGGTGGGGACAGTGTTTGGGAAGCAATCAGAAAAGGCAATTCAAGAGTTCCGCGTCAGCAGAGTGCGTTCGCCGCTCCGAATGAGGACCCACCAAGACTTAACGATGCAGCCAAGTTTCAACGCAAAGGCGCAAAGAAACAGAGACGCAAAGCAAGAGAGGATGTTATTGTCCGGGTGCGGGCAACGCCCAACGCTCACTGAATGGTGACCCAATCTTGGTTGCCAAAAACATTGGAAACTCTTTGCGCCTTTGCGTTAATCTCTGACTGCATTAATACGCCGGAGGTTGGCGGAGGACGGCAACGCATTCGACATGCTGGGTTTGAGGGAACATGTCAAGGGGTGTAACCCGATGAAGCTGGTAGCCGCCAGCGTCACAGAGGGTGCGAAGATCCCGCGCAAGCGTGGCGGGGTGGCATGAGACGTAGATGATCTGGCTGATCTTCTGCGACGCGAGGGCGGTCAGGACCTCTGGCAAGCAGCCGGTGCGCGGAGGATCGAGAATGACGCACGAGGAGCCTGGATCGAACTTGGCTAGCAGACTGGGTAGCAGATCCTCCGTTCGGCCTACCACGAATTCGCCGTTGTGAATCTGGCGGTTCAAGGCGTTGGATCTGGCGGCCTTGATGGCTGGCAGGTCCAGCTCCACCCCGACAAAGCGGTCCACAAGCGCGGCCAGTTCCAGTGAGAAAAAGCCCACTCCGCAGTAGGCATCAATCAGAAATCTTGTGCCGCCAGTCCTCAAGGCTTCCGCGACACTCTCGACGAGCTTCGGGAGGAGGTGAAAGTTGTTCTGGAAAAAGGAATCGTTGGGCAACACCCACCCTGCCGGAGGCACTCTCAGGACCACTTTGATCCCGCCTCGCGGAGGCGGGTTTGCTCGCACTGCTGGGATACGGTTGTTGATGTCCGGATCGGCGATGGCGCAATGGTCCAGATCGACGACCAGCCGGCTTTCGTTCATGAGGAAACCGACTTTCAAGCGTTGCTCGGTTTTGTCCCACTGAGTTCGGATCATGATCCGGTTGCGGTAGCCGTAGGGCATCGGGCATGGGACGACGTGCGCCACCAGATCCGGGCTGAAGCCGCCGATTCGCTCAATCAAGGAGGCGACCTGCCGATGTTTCACCTCAAGCTGGCGTTCATAGGCCATGTGCTGATATTGGCATCCGCCGCACTGACCGAAATAGCGGCACACGGGCGTCACACGGTCTGGGGAGGGCTTCAACACATCGATCAAGCGGGCGCGCGCAAAGCGTTTCTTGACCTCGGTCACCTCCACCAACACCTCCTCTCCGTGCAAGACGAACGGAACGAAGATCACAAACTCATCGCACCGCCCCACGCCTTCGCCACCAAACGCGATATCGTGGATCACCACCCGGACGCGCGACCCTGGCGAAACAGGGGGGTTCTCCGTATCGGGTGCGGCGATCAACTCTCCTGGCGCGGAGGAGAAGGCTGGATCGGAATCCGAACTCACTTCAGTCTTTAGATCAAGGTGGGAGATGGAGTGAGCTTCCGCGCTGGATGTTTTTTGAGGAAAATGCGACCGCTCTGGATCACTTGGCATGAGGTGTTTCCGAATGGTGTTGAGCCAGGATGTCCTCGCCAAAATCCCCATCAAAATCCCTCCAGACTGCATGCACATGGTTATTGTTATTCTGCACGTTGTCGTATTCGAGAAGGAAAGTGGCGCCTTGAACCCGGTAGTAGTGGCCCTCCCCAGGCTCGGTGCCGCCTGCCCAGGCAAACCGGATATTTTTCCATCCGTTTTTTTCGATCTTTTGCATGGAAACCGCAGCAAGCTCGGGTCGTAATCGTCCGGCATACTCGCGGATCAACGCCTTCAGGCCGCCGAGTTGAGTCTCATTCAGGGCGGATGCGAGAATCCCCTGGGGTTCGAGCTGTTTGGCTTTACGGTCCGCCGCGGTAAAGATGTCCTTCGGCGCGGCACTCGCGAAAATAGCCTGTTTAGATTGGGTCGGGTTCAGGGATTTCAGCAGGTGGCGACCCAGATCCTCCTCTGCCGCCAGGACGCGTAGTCCGGCTCTCGGACCTTCCTTGACTGTGGCCGGGTTAGATCCCAAGAAGGAAGGGGTGGCTGAGACTTCGGTGCCATGAGCCAGGGTGAAATTCATCGCGAGGTGGTGGCCCTCGATCCTCCATCCCCAGGTTTGATTTGCGGAGGGGGTGCCGAAAAAGCTCAGAAAATACATCTCCGGATCGCGCTTTGGGCCCTTGCCTTGTTCCAGTTCGAGCAAGATCTGTTCGAGGCTCATGATGGCAGCGGTTTTCATCTGTCCGCGGTGGCTGAGGGCCGAATTGACCAGAGCCATGCCAAGCGGGCGTTGGAAAGCCTGCATTTCTTTGAAGGAAAGACCCTTTCGTTCGCGCGGGATGAAGTGCCAGTTGAGGCGTTCGTCGTCCTTGAATTGAAAGATCGCCTTGGCTTTTTGGCTCGAATCAAGAGACGTCAGGAAGCGGTCGGCGCTTTCTCTCATGTCCTGGATGGCGACCAAGGCTTCTTTTGCCGGGGCTGCGGCGCATGCCAGGAGTGGGTTTAACAAAAAGGCGGCTACCAGGGCGGCCACAAAGCGTTGGAGTTTAGGCATCTTCAAAGGCTCTCGCCATCGAGAGTTAAACGCAATCCGAAAAACGGATTTGTTGAGGATGGGAGGAGACTCTGGCGAGCTGTCGTCCATGAGGCGTCATTTTCCACCTGCCTGACAAACCTGACGACGTTGGTTCTATCCTTATCCGGTTAGATCCCAACGGGAGCGGCGTTTGGCAAAGGAGCCCCGTGAGCACAGCACGAAAACGGTCGCGGATTCACCTTTTGGAAGCAGCCGGATAAGCATGGAAAGGTCCTTGAGCACCAGCCCGCGGCGGGGTAACAATGGGTCGAGCCATGATGGAGCGATGTTTAACGAGCGCGGAGCATTCTCTCGGGCAAACCTCGTGCGAGTATCTTGCCCGACGTTTTGGCACGCCGCTCTATGTGTACGATGCCTCCCGGATTCGCGAAGCCTACGGCTCCTTTGCGTCCGTTTTTTCGCACAAACCGTTGGAGATTCATTATGCCATCGTTTGCAATAAAAACCGCTATATCGTCCGACTACTGAGGGATTTGGGAGCCGGGATTCACGCCAACACGCCCGGGGATGCCTATGCCGCCCTCAAAGCGGGTGTTCCCTCAAGCAGCATCGTTTACAGCGGAACGAACCTCGACGCCGCCGATTTCGATTTTCTCCTCAAAAACGGGTTAAGAGTGAACCTGGATTCGTTGGACCAGTTGCGTGACCTTGCCGCCCGGCGACACGGCACTGAATGCGGGCTCCGGTTTTTGATAGATGCCGACCAGGGCGGCAACCGCATCGGCGTCACCTCCCTTGAATTGCCTGAGGCATTAAAAATCGCTCGTAACTCCGGGATGCGACTCTCGGGTCTGCACATGTACGCGGGCACCAATACCTGCAACCCCAGGCGATTCCTGGAATGCTTTGACCGGCTCGCCAAGGCCTCGGACCTGCTGCCGGATTTGGAATACCTGGACTTGGGCGGCGGCTTTGGCGTCGCCTATCGAGAGCAGTCCGAGCCCCTGGACCTGAATGCCTTTGGAAAGGCGATCTCGGAGAGGATGGCCGGTCTGTGCCAAAGGCGCGGTCGTGGCGTGAGATTGATCTTGGAACCCGGAGGAACGCTGGTGGCCGCGGCCGGATCGCTGCTGATGACTGTCGTGTCGGTCAAGGAACGCGGAGGGAGGCGTTTCGTGGGGGTGGACAGCACCGTGGGAAACATTGTGGTGGAAAGCGTTTATCACCCTTACCATCGGATTGAACCGGCATGCCCGCGAGGCAGGCCGATGGACATTGGAACCGACATTTGCGGCAACACCACCCATGCGAAGGATTTTTTGGGCCGTGGCATTCGGCTGCCGGAAGTCCGTCCCGGCGACTTGTTGCGGCTCGGGGATGTGGGTGCCTATGGGTACGCCATGTCGAGTCACTTTCTGAATCGACCCCGCCCTGCGGAAGTGGTGGTGGATGGGGAGGAAGTCCATTTGACAACGAGGCGTGAAACATTTGAGGACCTGATCGCAACCCAATTAAGCGTATGAGTGGAATCTGCGGGTATGTGGGCAACGCCCATCCTGACGTGCTCGAAAGAATGCTCGACGCCATTGATTACCGGGGCGATGGAAAGGAGGTGGCGACAGCCGAGGGCGTCGGATTGGGTTATCGATGGTGGACTCGCAGGCCCGGAAAATCCCCCGGAATTTACAAGGAAGGGCCGCACCTGGTGGCGGTGGCCGGCACATTTGCTCCGCCATTGGACAACCCCGCAAAATCGCTCATGCGCCGGATTTCTCCAAACATCGATGATTCGCTGGATGGCGCGTTCGCCGGGGCTTGGTGGGATGGCCAAAAGAAAAGGCTGACGCTGATTCGAGATCCGTTTGGCATCCGCTCGCTCTACCACGCGAATCATCAAGGTGTGTTTTATTTCGCCAGCGAGTTGAAGCAACTGCTCGCCATTCCAGGCATTCCTGCCGAGCCGGATTTTGTCGCGCTCCACAAATATCTGACCTTCTCCTTTGTGCCAGGCGATGCTGTGCCCATCAAAGGAATCCATCGGCTGCTGGCTGGAAACAGCGCCATCCTGGAGGACGGTAAGCTTGGCATCGCCCTCTATTTCAACTTGGAGGAGAGGATCGACCCCCAGTTCGAGGATCAGAAAATCGCGGCGGAAGTCATCGGAACCTCCTGGCGCGAGGCGGTCGCAAAGCGGTTGAACGGGGAATCGGAAGTGGGTCTTTTCCTGTCCGGAGGAATTGACTCGGCCGGAGTGGCCTATTTTCTGAAGAGGCTGGGCGTCAAGACCCGCGCCTTCACCCTGGATTTTGGTGAACGCAGCGTGGAAAAGGAACAGGCCGAATGCGTGGCCAAAAAGTTGGAGATACCGTTGACTCACGTGCGGGTCAACGGTTCCGACTTGTCCCCCATTCTCATGGACTTGGTGTGGAAGCTGGACCTTCCTTTTGGGGACGCGGTGACGGGCCCGCAATACCTCCTGTGCAAAGCCGCGCGCGAGGCCAGCCTGTCGGCGGTGTTCAACGGGGAAGGTGGAGACCAGTTTTTCGGAGGATGGACCAACAAGCCAATGATTTCCGCACAGCTCTTCGGCGACCTCTACGGAGAAGAGAGCTCCGAGGAACTCTATCTCCGCTCCTATCACAAATTCTACGGGCTGGAGGAGCCATTGTATTCCGCCTTTTTCAAGGATCAGGTGGGCGGGCCCGGGACAAGAAGGGCGCATTTGAAGCCGTACCTCCAACACGAAGGAGTCTCGACCTTTCTCAACCGGGTGAGGTTGGCGGACATATCCTTGAAGGGTTCGCAGAATATTCTACCCAGGGCCGAGCGGATTTCCAACGCCTGGGGCTTGGATGCGCGCGTGCCATTGTTTGACCGCGCGCTGGCGGAGGCCTCGTTCAGGCTGCCCACGCAACTCAAATTGAAAGGGGCCTGCGAAAAGTTCGTGTTGAAACTGGTTTTGCAAAACAAGCTCCCCCCGGAAATCGTTTGGAGGCGCAAATACGGGATGAACGTTCCCATCACGGATTGGGTTCTGGGTCCGATGCGACAGCAGATGGGTGAATTGCTGGGGTTGGATTCCTTAAAACGCAGGGGATACTTCAAACCGGAGTACGTTCAAAACCTGCTGGAGGGGCGGAACGATCCCCATGAAACCCGCAAGAGAAGGATTGGCGAAAAGGTTTGGGCGCTGGCAATGCTCGAAGCCTGGCTCCGGGTGTTCGTTGACGGACGCGGAAAAAAACCGGGAGGCGCAACATGAAGTGCATCCGCTGCGGCCACGATTGCAAGTTTAAGGAAAGGGAGAACGGGGTCTGCCCGAGTTGCAATCGCCGGTTTGCCTTCGAACCCAGGAAGGGCGATCCGGTCAGCGACGCCCTTTTCGACGCCGCGATCAAATCGGTGTCCGCCGAGGGTCAGCTCCGCTGGGGCGTCGAAAGCCTTTACTACGACGTGTGCAGAAGGCTTTATCGCGGCAAGAGGAAGCCTGTGGGCTGCCTCGTCATCGTAGGAATTATTTGTGCGGTTCTGCTCACCGGAGCGGTGCTTGGCTACGCGGCTTTGGCCCTCGGTCTGATTGTCCTTGTGCCACTTTTTTTCTGGCTTCTTTTCGTCCGGTTGCGGTGCGTCGTCTGGCTGACCCAGGAAAAGTTCAACAAGTTATATGACCGCTGGCTGGCGGCGCATGGGCCGGATAAAAGCGTTATAGTCAGGAAACCTCAAGTCCAGAGCCCCCTCGCTGTGGAGTCGGACCTGGGAGATTACTCATTTGACCGGGCGATCATCTGCGACCGCGCGCGAACGGTCGATCTGTTGCTCGCCAATCATTTTCATTTTGAAAACAACTGCGCGGTGTTGTCGGTGGAGGGCTATCCGCAGGGCCCGTTTGAAACTGTTAGGAAAATGCTCAAACGCAACCCTCGCCTCGAGGTGTTTGCCTTGCACGACGCTTCGGAGGAGGGATGCAAGCTGGCCTGGCGCTTGGCCAACGAGCCGGACTGGTTCCAAGGCCAGGCCAGAGTCACCGACGTGGGGTTGCGGCCCTGCCACGAAAAGCCTTTTCGCGGGCTGTTCCTCAAGTCTGAAACCCGGGTGTCGGCCGGTGGGGGCATCACGGAAGAGGAGGCCAAATGGCTTTCCCGTTATAAGCTGGAACTGGCGGCGATCCGCCCGGAACAGATTGTTAAGCGTATGTTTCGCGCCATCAACAAGAAGATCGATGCTGAAACACGGGCGACCGCAGCCGCCCGGTTTGGCGGGTTCGAAACCACCCATGATTCAAGCTCCGATGGCGGTTCAGCCAGCGGCGATTTCGGAGAATCAGGAGAGGATTCCAAACGGCAATTCGATGGCTTACTCGAACAAGATGTGGACTCCTTCAGCTCCGACGCCTCGGATAGCGATGGGGGAGCCGACGGGTTTGGATGAGCCGCGGAGAGCGGAGCTCAGATGTTTCGTGATCGCGTTTCCGACTCGCGATCGTAATCGTAATGCCATGAACCGCCGATTCGACCACGAAAAACTGGAGGGTCCGATTGCGATTAGATTCTTAAATCCTAAATCTCGATGAATTATCTCTCAGATTTTGAACCACAGAGGCACAGAGGCACAGAGGTACAGAGAAGAACAAACAATAAAACCAAACTTTTCCCCCTCTGTGTCTCCGTATCTCTGTGGTTCAAATTTCAAATCTGTTTAGCTAGGATTACGAGTAGGATTGCAGAAGATCCGGAAAAAGGGGAGATGCGCGCAGCCGCAGAGAGCCTTCGGCATGACGTTCAGAATTTTGAATGAGTTTTTCCACCGCCACCATGGAGCCTCCGGTTATTCAAGCCGCCTTAAGCGGACCCCTGGGAGGACCAGGCACGCGGCAGCGGGTTAGAACCAGGATTGGAACAACGCACTTTGGCCCCTTGCAGCCGGCCTCCTCCTTGCAGCCGGCCTCCTCCTTGCAGTCGGAAGGCTGCATGGCGGATTGGGACGCCTGCTGGATGGATGGAAAGCCCATCCAGACGCTGGCCCAATGGAAGGACATCCTGGCTGCGGATCGTCTCGGTGATGTGGCTGGGGCTTTTTCGCTGGCTTGGATTTCCCCGAAAGAGACCCTTCATCTGGCTCGCGATCCTATTGGAGAACGGACCCTTTTTTATGCTCAGAACCAGGGAGAGATTATCTTCGCCTCCAGCATTCGGGCAATCCTTGCCACCGGCCAAATCGAACCACGCCTGAATCTGGTGGGGATCGCCACCTACCTCTCTTACGCCTACCTTCCAGGAAGAGAAACCTTGATCGAGGGAATCTTCGAAATCCTTCCGGGAGAAATTGTCACGTTCCAAAACGGTGCCCTCTTGCGGACGTGCTATTGGCAACCGCCAGAGGAGAGACACATGGGTGACCCCGATGAAGAGCGGCTGAGAAGAGATCTGCGCGCGCATTTGGAGGAGGCCGTCCGAAGGCGACTTCCTGATGGGCAGCCCGTGGGAGCTTTCCTATCCGGAGGCCTTGATTCCAGCCTGGTGGTGGCCCTGGCCTCGAAGCTGCACCACGAACCAGTCCGGACTTTTTCCGTTTCATTTGGGGCCGGATACCGAAACGAACTGCCTTTCAGCACGCTGGTGGCCCGCCATTGCAACACGAACCACAGAGTTGTGGAACAGTCCCCGGAAGTTGTGCTGAGATACCTGGATCAGACCATCGGACTTTTGAGCGATCCGATTGGGGACCCGTTGACAGTGCCCAACGCCCTGCTTTTCCGGGAGGCTGCGACTGAGGTGGGCGTGGTGTTGAACGGGGAAGGCGGCGATCCCTGTTTCGGTGGCCCTAAAAACCTTCCCATGCTCCTTTCCGAATTGTATGGAGACTCCCATGAACGGGAGCGCTCTTATCTTCGGGCCCATCAAAAATGTTATGATGAATTGGAATGGATGCTGACGGACAGAGTTCACGATGCGATCCGGGGCGACGTCCTGGCATCCCGAGTGAAACCCTGGTTTGAGAATACGCGGTGGCGTCAGTTTGTGACCAAACTTCAAGCCATCAATGTCGTGTTCAAAGGCGGCCATCACATCCTGCCCAAGGTGGACGCGTTGAGCGCGATCTCCGGCGTCGTGGCGCGCTCCCCGCTGTTCGATCGTTCGGTGGTGGAGGCTTCCTTTGCCCTGCCGCCGCAGTTGAAACTTCGGGGCTCGGTTGAAAAGTATCTTCTCAAAAGATCCGCGGAGGATTTGCTTCCATCGGGGATCATTCACCGGCCCAAGAGCGGCATGCTCGTTCCTGTGGAAGGCTGGTTCCGAGGGCCTTTGCTCAACCAGGCCCGGGAGCGAATCCTGGACGGGTTGACGCCTTACGATCTGTTCAATCGAAGCTACCTCGAACGGCTGTGCGCAGGACGTCTCGGTGGATTGAGACCGCGGCACGGGGTTAAAATCTGGCTGTTAATCACCCTGGAAGCCTGGCTTCGTACTCACGGGATCAAACAGGGTCGGTGAGAATTTTGAGACCGTCCCCGGCGACCCCGCCCGGAGCGCCTCATCGGCGATAAATAAAGACGTGAAACGTCGTGCTTCACTTTCGAGGCGATATTGACTACGGTGAGCTCATGAGTGTTGATCAGATTGCTGCCGAGGCTCTGCGACTGCCTCCACAAGAACGGGCTATTTTGGCGGAGTCCTTGTGGGAGAGCTTGGCGGACCCCTTTGAGATTGCTGTCGAGGCCGACGATGCTGAAACCGTGGCGCTGGCAGTTGAGCGTGATCGACAGATCGAGACGGGTGAGGTTCAGCCGGTGTCCCACGAGGAGATGATGGCGACGCTCCGCCGATGAGGGTGGATTACCATCCCGCCGTCGAAGGTGAGCTCAAGGAGATACGCGATTATTACGAGGAGCGAAGCCTGGGGTTGGGGTTGGCGTTCGTTGACGATTTCGAGAGACAGGTACTACGGACGGCAACAACACCTGAGAGATGGATGGTTGTCACCAGAGACATTCGCCGCTGTTTGATGAGGCGGTTCCCGTACATCATCTATTTCCGGCGAGTGGGTGCCGAATTGATACGGATTACCGCGGTGAGGCACCAACGGCGGCATCCACAATATGGACGCGACAGGAAGTAGGCCCAACAATCGGGTCGAGACGCCGCTGCCAGGCGTCCCGGTTGCGGAGTTGGCAGGTGATTTCGGCCGGTTTCTGCGTTTGCCACGGTGCGCTGACGGCAGCGGTCGCTCACCTGGGTCGATCGGCAAACCAGGCACCTCGAATTGGGCTTGCTGACTGACCGAAGGTCCAGCATCTTCTCGAACAGATCCGTATGACCAGAGATCAGCTCCAGACCGCGATTCGCGAAGGAATCCCATTTGTCATTAAGATGGCCGATGGAGAGAAGTATGAGGTTTCCGACCGCTATCGGGTCGCGCTTGGTAGGACAACGGTGATCGTTGTTGGTGAGGACGACATGCCGCACGTCCTGCCATTGTTGACGATGACCGGCGTCAGTTATTTGAAGAGCAAGTAGCCGAAGGTTTGCCAAACCATCAGGTCGAGACATCTAACCGCTGCCAGGCGTCCCGGTTGCGGAGTTGGCCGGTGATTACGGCCCGTTTCTGCGTTTGCCACGGTGCGCTGACGGCAGCGGTCGCTCACCTGGGTCGATCGGCAAAAGAAGTTCCTCCCGCGAAGCGCAACCGCCGACCGAAAGAGATTTGTTATGGAATCAATTTGCACCGCAGAGACGGGAAAGGACGCACAGATTGCGCTGACTCGGCTCTCTGCGAATTCCGCCGTCTCTGCGGTGCACGCTGCCTTGGCTCGGGCCATCGGCTGGAGGAGATCCGAGATTTTTCACCGGAAGACCGGGCAATTCATCACTCCCGTGGTCGTTTACTCCCAGTCGCCGAACCAGTCACTACAGCGCAACGCGGGGGCTGGGCTCTAAATCCGAGGGAGACACGAGTTCAGTTCAGCTCGCCTCGCGTGGCAAGTCGGTCGAGGAACATCGGCTAGACGGTCGCGTAGACCCTCAGTGAAGCGATCGTGCTTGCTCATAAATTGCTGGCTGGTTGCCTAAAGGACGGCAACACCCATTCTTCTGGAAAACCCTTTCAGATTTGCGTTTGGCAGCCACCAGAATACACTCCCTGCCACGCCATGCACTGGATTGCTCCGTCCGAGAAGGATACCGACAACGCCGCATTGGAAAAGCGCCTCTGGGACGCCGCCGACCAGTTCCGCGCCAACTCCGGCCTCAAGTCCCAGGAATACTCCGCGCCCGTCCTCGGCCTCATCTTCCTGCGCTTCGCCGAAGTCCGCTTCGCCACCCAACGCGCCAAGCTGGAAAAAGCCAGCGCCTCCGCCCGCCGCGGCAGCCGCGTCGACGAACCCGCCGCCTACCACGCCGAAGGCATCCTCTATCTGCCCGCCGAGGCGCGGTTCGATTTCCTGCTCAATCGCCCCGAAGCCGAGAACGTCGGCGCGAAGGTCAATGCCGCCATGCGCGACATCGAGAAGCACAACCCGCAACTCGCCGGCGTCCTGCCCAAGACCTACAACCTCTTCACCAGCACCCTCCTCAAGGAACTGCTCAAACGCGTCTCCGAGATTCCCGCCTCGCTGGACTACGACGCCTTCGGGCGCATCTACGAATACTTCCTCGGCGAGTTCGCCATGAGCGAGGGCCAGGGCGGCGGCGAATTTTACACCCCCAGCAGCATCGTCCGCCTCCTCACCGAAGTCATCGAGCCCTACCACGGGCGCATTTTGGATCCGGCTTGTGGTTCAGGTGGAATGTTTGTCTCTTCGGCTCGGTTCGTCTCCGAGCACAAGGCTTCGCCACCCCAACCCTCTCCCAAAGGGCGAGGGAGCGCGGCGGCGACTCTCCCTTCTACCTCTGGGAGAAGGGACGGGGATGAGGGTATCGCCCGGTATCACGACGTAGCGGGCCTCTGCAAAGCGGCGACGTTGAAAGAAATTGAGGCCCAGGGATGGAGTCTAAATCCAGGGCGATATGTGGGCGTGGCCGCCGGCGAAGCCGTGAGCGACGAGGACTTCAAGGAACAACTCGAAACCCTGAACGAGGAACTCGAAACGCTCAATGCCGCCCCACGCGAGCTTGAAAGCACGATTGCCAGCAACGTCACGGAGATACTCGAAGCATGAACACCGAGATCATTCAGACCCTCACCTCCACCTTTGAGGCTCACGCCCAGCAGACCGATGAGGGCGTGGAATACTGGCTCGCGCGCGACATCCAGCACCTGCTGGGATACGCCAAGTGGGAAAACTTTCTGAACGTCGTCTCCAAGGCCAAAACAGCCTGTGAGGTGTCTGGTCATAAAGTTTTCGACCATTTTCCTGACGTCGGGAAAATGGTTAACCTCGGCTCAGGCAGCCAGCGCGAAGTGGACGACATCACCAACAACCAGGCCGTCCGCAAAACCCTGCTCGAACGCGGCATCCGCCCCGAGATGCTGCCTGCCGTCGAGGACGTGAAAAAGGTCGAGCGCCGCCTCGCCTCGGAAGAAAAGAAGGCTCTTAAGAAACCTGATGGCTTGGGAAGCTCCACCGACGAATGAGCGCCATGGAACTCGAAACCCTCAACGCCCAAAACATCGCCGGCTTCTCCCTCTCCTTGTGGGAGAGGGTTGGGGTGAGGGTTCGGCTCTTGCCGAATGTGGCGGAGATTCTGGAGGCGTGATGAGCACCTTGATTTGCGCCGTGAATCTCTGGTCCTGTGGATTGGCGTGCGTTGAAGCCATTCTTGCCGACAATGGTGTTCCGAAGACGCAAAACGAAATCATCCAAAGCTTCAAAGGGGGCGTGCTCTTGTTCAAAAAATGAAGACGTGGCGAACAGGCAAGCTTGGCGAGTTGGTTGCCTTCAAGACAGGCAAGCTCGACTCAAATGCCGCAGTTCCCTATGGCGAGTATCCGTTCTTCACCTGCTCACAGGAAACTCTGCGGACGAACACCTTCAGCTTCGATA
The DNA here is from genome assembly GCA_945865375.1 of Akkermansia muciniphila. Classification (GTDB taxonomy): domain Bacteria; phylum Verrucomicrobiota; class Verrucomicrobiia; order Limisphaerales; family F1-80-MAGS106; genus F1-80-MAGS106. Next base: position 23,184 of record CAMBEJ010000086.1, read on the forward strand.
CCGAGTGTGTGCTGCTGGCTGGAAACAACGCAAACGGCATTTACCCGCTGAAATACTTTCACGGAAAGTTTGATGCCTATCAGCGGACGTATGTCGTGAAGCCGCGTGACACGGAAGTGTTGACCACAAAGTTTCTTTATTACGCACTCCGGCCAAAGCTCCCGGAGTTGCGCAGCTTTTCAACTGGGGCGGCGACAAAGTTTCTGACGCTGACGATTCTCAACGAAACCGAAATTCAAGTTCCCCCGCTGCCGGTGCAACAGCGGATAGCGGGTATCCTGTCGGCCTACGACGAGCTGATGGAGAACAGTCAGCGGCGCATCCGGGTCTTGGAGGCGATGGCCCGCGCCCTCTACCGCGAGTGGTTCGTCCACTTCCGCTTTCCCGGCCACGAAAAGCGTTCCTCTCCCGCTGGGCGAGGCGGAGGTGAGGGTCGAGCCAAGCTCGTTACCTCCCCCCTCGGCAACATCCCCCAAGGCTGGGAGGTGAAGCGCGTGCCTGATTGCGTGGACATCACCCCGCGTGTCGCCGTCCCGCGCGAAGGCGAGAAACCGTTTGTGCCGATGGGTTGCCTCTCCAACGACTCGATGCTCATCACCGACATTGAATCCCGTGCAGGCAACAGCGGCGCGAAATTCCAGAACGGCGACACGCTCTTTGCTCGCATCACGCCTTGTCTGGAAAACGGCAAGACCGGCTTCGTCCAATTCCTGCCCGACGCGCAAGCCGTCGGGTTCGGCTCAACCGAGTTCATCGTCCTGCGCTCTCTCGCACTCACGCCGGAGTTCGTCTATCTGCTCGCCCGCAGCGACGAGTTTCGCGGTGTCGCTATCAAGAGCATGTCCGGCGCGACCGGACGCCAGCGGGTGCAGGAGCAGTGCTTCGACGATTTTCAAATTGTCCAGCCGCCGCGCGCCTTGCTGGATCGCTTCTCCGCCATCGTCGCGCCGAGCTTCCACCTCGTCTACAAGTTGCATCTGCAAATCCTAAACCTCCGCCGAACGCGCGACCTGCTGCTGCCGCGTCTGCTGTCAGGGCAGGGTGAACTGGCAAAGGTGGAGATATCGGCATGAAGCTTTCCGAAAACACCCTCGCCGAGCTTGGCAAAATCGTCACTGGAGACACAAGGATGTCGCCGTATCGGAGCGGTCCAATGCTCGTGACACTTTTCAATCAGTTCGGCTCGAATGATTCTTACGGCAAAGGCGGAGGGTTTCCATCGCGTTGGGTCTTCGCGGAGGAGAAGTTAAGGCTCATCAATGGGCAAGTGACGTTGCGCCATTTGGTGAACACAATTTTCGATGCGCGAGAGTGGATTGGCAAAGACTTGAAACCGGAAGTTGCGGCAGAGCACCTCAATAAGTATCTCAAGTTCGACGGTTACGAAATTGTCCGCGACGGCGAGCACTTCAAGGTCCGGGAAACCGGCGCGGTATCCGTGCAATTCGACACGCCGTTCCCGAAATCCCAGGAGGTCAACCACATCTTCATCGAGGAGCAAGTTCGCAAGTGCGACAAGAAGGTAGACGAGGGCGACTTCGGTGGCGCGATTACCAACGCCCGTTCCTTGGTCGAGGCAGTGCTGATTGAAATTGAGAAAAAGTTGTCGCCAAGTGCGTCACAATACGACGGCGACCTGATAAAGCTCAACAAGCGCGTCCAAACACTCCTCAATCTCGACCCGGCGCGCAAAGACATCAGCGACATGCTCCGACAAGTGTTGTCAGGACTGACGAGCGTCGTGAACGGGTTGGCCAGTATGCGGAACAGGATGAGCGACGCGCATGCCGCCGGCTACAAGGCATCGAAGCACCACGCCAAGCTCGCGGTGAACAGCGCGAAGACCTTCGCCGATTTCATCTTTGATTCTTACTCCTATCAGAAGGGAGCGGGGAAATTGAAATGATCCGACCGTCACAAATCCACAACCTCCGCCGGACGCGCAACCTGCTGATGCAGAGTAGACTGAGCAGCGATATGAGCGTGCAGGTTAGAGGGAGTATCAAAAAGCACTTGAACTCAATCGCAAATCGTCCGAGTATCAATAAGTACTTACCATGAACGGACCTGAACGCTTAGCGGGCCCGGACTTGGTCCAAAAAATTAAACAAGCGTGTCTCGATGACGGCGTGTATCTCAGCCGAAGGACCGACGAATTTCTGGGTCGCCGGGATATTCCAAGAGGCGTCGTGATTGCCGCCGTACTTCGCCACATTGATGAAAGCCGAAAGCTGCATGTCAAAATCATCCCTGGGCAGCAAGCCTGCCACGGGAGCCTCTTGCTTCATTCAGACTCATCTTCCCCCTAGTTTCCGAATTATTCTTGATGAAACCGTTGGTACCAGGGTGTTTTCTTGCTGTATTTTGTTGTCTCTAATAATGTAACATTAATCTTGCGCCCCGCTCCCAATTCCGACATCGTCGGCTCGACGCTCCGC
>CAMBEJ010000087.1 GCA_945865375.1 Akkermansia muciniphila
CTTTGCGTTCTTTGCGGTGAATCGATCTGCCGGATTCAGGATCCATCGTCAAGGGACCAATCTTGCAGCACACGAGCATGGCACCCTGTTTCCAAAACCACAACGGAGGCCAAATCCTCACTCTCAGGTTACTTTGCGGTCACACACCCGAATTGCTGGTGCAGCAGCTTCAGTACTTGACAGCGCACTCGCGCCGATCAAGGTTTCATTCAAGCGCGACGCTCAATCCCGTTACTTTTGCCACCTACGAATTAGGAGTTACGAATCCCATGAACTGCCAACTTGAAGTGCCAACGGAGCCACTGAGTAAGTCCCCCTTGGTTTGCTCGCGAGCGTTCACACTCATCGAACTGTTGGTCGTGATCGCCATCATCGCGATTCTGGCTGGGATGCTTCTCCCTTCCCTGGCGAAGTCGAAGACCAAAGCCCAGGGGATTTCGTGCCTGAACAACCTGAGGCAGCTCAATCTGGCGTGGTATCTTTACGCCGATGATAACGCGGAAAAACTTGTGCCCAATGGAACTGGCGGGCAAGTTGGCTGGATTGAAGGTTGGTTGATGACCCCGCAGGATGCGACGAACGTCAATCTGCTGAAAGCACCAAGGGGGATGTTGTGGAACTACAACCAGTCCCTGGGGATTTACAAATGCCCCGCCGACAAGAGCGCCGTGAAGCTGGGTGGGCAGATGCATCCCCGCGTTCGGAGCATCTCCATGAATGGAAGCATGAACGGAAACAGTTGGTATACGGAAGAAATCAAGAAAACGCACTACACTTGGAGCAAGTACACCCAGATCAATCAGCCGTCACCCACACAGGCCTTCGTTTTTCTTGATGAACATCCCGATGCCATTGATGACGGTTACTTTCTGGTGTTTGTGAACCGGAAGCAATTGTGGGGCAACATGCCTGCCAACTACCACAATGGAGCTTGTGGTTTTTCGTTTGCGGACGGCCACGCGGAAATCCGGAAATGGAAGGATCCAGACACGCTGTCCAAGAAAATTGTCGCCAGCCCGAAGGGGCCCAATGATGTTCCATGGATCCAGGTGCGCGCCTCCGCTCCTCTTAAGGACGATGCCCCCTGGCCACCCTAAAATCGGGACGCATAACGGTCTGGGTTGAGCAGGGAGACGTCCTCCGACATGGGTTCGTCCGAAAGGATCTGGGCGATTAATTTCCCGGTCACAGGCCCGAGACTGAGTCCCATCATGGCGTGCCCCGTCGCTGTGGAGAGGTTCTTGAACTGGCTGAACCGTCCGACGTAAGGCATTCCGTCCGGCGAGCAGGGCCTCAGTCCACGCCAGGGCGCGATCCCCTCAAAATCCTGCGCGGAAAACTCCGGATAGTATTGTGGGATCGACTTGATAATGCCCCGGACACGGGCCGGATTGATGGCTTCGTCAAGTCCCGAGATCTCCATGGTGCCACCGAAGCGAAGGGTGTTTCCCATCGGTGTTACGGCGAGACGCGCTTCGGTGAATATGGAGCAGATAGACGGGAGCTGGCGAGGGCGTGGGAGAGTGAGGCTGTAGCCCTTGCCTGCCTGCATGGGCAGACTCAGTCCGAGCTGGGCTACAATCGCAGGGGACCACGATCCTGCGCACAAGACGTATTCGTCCGCCACAAAATCGCCGCGAGAAGTTTCCAGGGCGACGATTCGATCATCGATCCTGCGCCAGCGTTGGACCTCGGTGGACCATTCAAATCGAGTGCCTGAGGCTTCCAGAAGACGGCGCAACTCCCGCATGAAGCGCTGAGGCGTGAGATGGCAATCCTTCTGGTAGTAAACTGACCCCGCGATGTCCATCCGCACGTGGGGGTCGGCTTGAGCGGTCTCGCGTGCCGAAAGAACTTGAGCCGGGACGCCGAGGCGAACCGCGTCAGCGGCGGCCTTTGCCTCCTCTTCCAGGGCGTGCTCCGTTTTGCAAAGCATCAGCAGACCACGCTTCTGGAATCCGAAATCGTTGCCAGTCAGATCCGCGAGTTCCTCAAAACACGCCTGGCTCTGGAAATGTAAATCACGAAGGATGGGAGCGCATCGTTTGACGTGCGCCGGGGTGCAGGCCATCCAGAACCTGATGCTCCAAGTCAGCAGATCCCAGTTCAGTCGAGGTTTGATGTAGAATGGGCTCTCCGGATTCCACATCCATCTCAAGCCGCGTGCCACCATCCCGGGTGCTGCGAGCGGCACGAAATGACTGGGCACCACCATGCCCGCATTGCCGAAAGAACACCCTGGATGGTCGCATGGCTCGCGGTCGATGACCGTGACCCGGTGGCCTTTGAGTGAGGCATAGTAGGCAGTCGAAAGTCCGATGACTCCTCCTCCTACGATAACGATTGTTTTTGAATCGGACTTTCCCATGACTCAGGCGCCAGCTCAGCTCAGAGGAGGGCAGGGGCGGCGCGCTGCACTGTCCTCGCCGCGTTCAGCGGCGCAATCATAGCAATGGTTAATCGAAGGGAGAACTCATCGTCTCCATCGTGGTTTGGGGGCTGATTTGCGTGCAGCGGGTTTTTTGGGGCGTCGTGGAGATCCTTGCGGCGCATGCTGGGGTGGGGGACGGTTTGGAGAACGACCTGCTGGGCTCTTGGAAGTTGTCCCGGTGGGACCTGATGGCGCCAGGCTGAAGTCCACTTGCTTTCGGAACCTGTCCACCTTGGCCACCACCACCACCACCTTGTCTCCGAGTCGGATGACGCGACGGGTTCGGCGCCCCACCAACTGGCCGCGTGTGGGATCGAAAATATAGAAATCATCCATGAGAGTGGACAAGGGCACGAGGCCACTCATGCCGAGATGCGTGACGTCGGCAAAGAACCCGAAATTTCTCACATCGGTGACCAGGGCGTCGTAGCGTTCAGGCCGTTCCGAGCTCAGTTGCTGTTCCAGAAACGCGAAGAGTTTCACATCCTTGCTATCCCGTTCCGCATCTGCGGAGTTCCGTTCGGTGCCGGAAATGTGTTCGGCGATCTGCTTTATGGAATGAGTCTTGCCGTGGCTTTCATCAAACAATGCCCGATGCACAACGAGGTCGGCATAACGTCTGATGGGGGACGTGAAGTGCGCGTATTTCTTTTTGGCAAGGCCGTAATGTCCGAGCGGCTCCAGCGCGTAGCGCGCGCGCATCAGGGATTTCAGAAAGCCGATCTTCAGCGCGGGCCCGATGGAGAGTGTTCCCAGGCGATGTAACAGCTTTTGGACCTCAGCGCGATGGCCAAGATTGCCGCAGGGAACTTTGTGACTGAGGACTTCTTCGCGATACTCTTGGAGCCGTCGGGCATCGGGTTCTTCGTGGACCCGATGAATGGCCTGGCGCCGCAGACCGATGAGGCGTTCAGCGACCGCTTCGTTTGCCAGCAACATGAATTCTTCTATCAGTTGATGCGACACGTCGTTCAGTATTCGCTCCATCCTCAGCACACGACCTTTGTCATCAAGCCGGATTTTCATCTCTGGAAAATCGAGCTCAAGCGATCCCGCTTTGAACCTTAGGCGGCGAATCTTTTGAGCGAGGGCGTGAGCGTCCTGCATCATCTGCTCGATAGGTCTTTCGGGTTTTCTTTGAATCACAGCCAACGCTTCCGCGTAGCTGAACCGGCGTTTTGAGTGGATGATCGCGGAGTAGAATCGCTTTTTCAAAACTGTCCCGTCGTTTGCTATCACGAACTCCACGCACTTCGTCAACCGATCGACGTCCGGTTTCAGGGAGCAAAGCTCGTTGCTCAGAGCTTCGGGCAGCATCGGGATGACACGATCAACCAGGTAGGTTGAGTTGCCCCGCCGCCGCGCTTCTTCATCCAAGCACGAGCCTGCTTTCACGTAATGCGACACATCCGCGATGTGAACCCACAGCTTCCACGTGTCGGGTGAGATCCTCTTCAACGAGATGGCGTCATCGAAGTCCTTGGCGTCGTCGGGATCGATGGTGACCACGTCCTGCTCTCGGCAATCGACCCTTCCAACGACTTCCTCAGGTCGTATCGACGAACCGAAGGAGCGTGCTTCCGTGAGGACTTCAGCCGGGAAATGCAACGGGAGCTGGTACTGGCGGAGGACGGAAAGCATGTCCACACCTTCGGCATCGGGTTTTCCGAGAACCTCGATGACCTCGCCCTCCGGATTCATGTGGCGTGATTCCCACTCGTTTAGGCGCACAACGACCTTGTCACCTTCCTGCGCTGGCCGGCCGACATCCTTGGGTTCCGGCACGTAAATGTCGTGGGGGATGCGCGGATCATCAGGGATGATGTAGAGAAATTGTTTGGAACGGCAGAACGTTCCGACTATCTGAGTGCGGCGACGCTCCAGAACACGGATCACCTTGCCCGTGGCTTGCTGCTCCGCGCCGGATGGGCGGAGTCCCCGGGCCGCGACTTCCCGCCGCACCAGGACCCGATCCTCGTTGAGCGCGGTGCCGGTGGCGTTCTCTGGAACCATTATCTCCTTGAACGAGGGGTCGTCCGGTATGAGAAACCCTTTGCCTTGTCGGTTGATCCGGATGCGGCCCGGTATCAGATCGGCTTCGGCTGGCTTTATAAAGCGGTCGCCTTTGATGCGCGCAACGGTTCCCGATTGTTCGAGCTCGGAGAGGACCTTCTGCAACTCGTCCAGGTGCTCTTCCGGCAGCTTCAGATGCCGCAGCAAATCCGGCGCTCGAGCGGGGATGTAGTCCGCGCGGTTCATGATCCGTAGTAAGGCCTCTTTCATAAGTAAAATCTATCGTCCAGCTTCTGTTGAGAGCGAGCAAAGAATTTGGGTTTCATGGGGTGTCACCTGCTGGGCATTCGGATTCAAGCTGTCGAAGATACGCCTCGTGGAGTCGGTGAACCAAGGCGGAGCAGGGGATTGGCGCGGCACCGATCCGGGAGACCGCCACGATCCCAAAAGAGGAGAGGCTCAGGAACACCGAGTCAGCTCGATTCAGGTCCTCTGGGCAGATTCGGGTCTCGGAAAGGTCGAGGTTTGTTCTCGCACAGAGTTCGATGACCAGTGAACGCGTGACTCCGGGGAGCGCGTTAGTCTCGAGCGGCGGCGTGTGGACAACCCCATCGAGCACCCAGAAGATGTTGGCGGAGCTGCTTTCAGCCACCGACCCCGAGTGGTCGAGCACCACCGCGTCGTTGGCTCCCTGATCGTCCGCCTCGATGCGAGCCAGGATCTGGACCAGGCGGTTGGCGTGTTTAAAACTGCTGAGGGGATTGGGAGGAGGCAAACGGACCGATTGAGCGGTGATGAGGGTCCACTGTTGGAGTTGCGGGGTGGGGGTGGGCTCCGGGAGCGGGTGCATCGTCACCAGCACTGTGGGGGAGCGTGCATCGCGCGGAGAATATCCCCTTGATCCGCTGCCCCGGGTGACGTAAAGCCGCGCAATCCCTTCAGCTTGTGCGTTTCGCCTGGCGAGTTCGCAAAGCACTTTACTGAAGGTTGACGAATCAATTGCGGTTGGAATCCGCAACGCCTGGTGCGCCCGTTCCATGCGCGCCGCATGGCTCGCCCAACGGAATGGCTGACCATTGTGAATGCGCAGGGTTTCGAAGAAGCCATCTCCGTATAAGAACCCGCGATCTGAGATCGGGATGTGGGCCGCTTCCTCTGAAACGAACTCACCGTTGAGAAACGTGAGCATGTGTTTTCAAGGGGAGGGTTTGCATCGCTTCGAGGAATCCACGTGCCTTGGCCCAGGTTTCATCATACTCGGCGTCTGGGTCGGAGTCAGCCACGATGCCCGCACCCACATGGAAACTGATTTCGCCTTCGGCGCAAGTCGCCGTGCGGATCAGAATGTTCATCTGGCTTTCGCGGTTAAATCCGATGTATCCCGCCGTTCCGGTATAAGCGCCCCGATCATGAGGCTCCAGTTCGTCGATGACCTCCATGGCGCGAAACTTAGGCGCGCCGGTGATGCTTCCACCAGGAAACATGGAGGCGAGGGCTGAGAAATGCGTCTGGTCTGGGCGCAACCGGCCTTCGATCGTTGACACGAGGTGTTGGACATGGGCGAAACGCTCGAGGCGCACAAGCTCGGGTACCTGCACGGTCCCATACTGGCAGACACGCCCCAGGTCGTTGCGCAGGAGGTCCGTGATCATCACCAGCTCGGCCATTTCTTTCGGGCTGGTTTGGAGCTGATATGTCAGCTGAGCGTCTTGGGTTGGATCGTTCGAGCGCGGTCTGGTGCCTTTGATTGGCCGGGTCAGAACGTGGTCCCCACTGAGCCGCAAGAACAGTTCCGGCGATGAGGAAACAATTTGAGCGCGGCCCGTGTTGATGAAAGCGGCATACGGGGCAGGGGTGGACGTGCAAAGCGTCTGATAGAAATCCCACGAGGAAGCCCTCTGACGAGTGCGCAACCGTTGGCTGAGATTGACCTGGTAGATGTCTCCCGACTGGATTAGCTGCTTTGCGGAAAGGACGGCCTCGATGAATTGTCCCCGTGTCAGATTGGAACATACCTCCGAAGAAGGCGCTGTAGGTTCGGATGCATCCTCCTGGCCAGTCCTCCCCGCTGGGCGGGGATCAACAGCGACCGCCGCAGGTTCCTGGTTGAGCCATCGACGCCATTTGTCGGCTTGTTGGACGGCCCTGTCCCAAGATCTGGCACCTTCCAGATCGAGGCCCGTCGTGATGATCCAGGATTTATGAAGCTGGTGATCGCAAACCACGAGACTGTCATAAAATCCGAACCAGCAGTCTGGGAGCAGACGTTCGGGCGCCGGTTTTCGCGGGAGTTTCGGCTCCACGAAATAGCGGAGGCCATAACCGCAGAACCCGAAACAGCCGCCCGTGGGAAACGGGATATCGATTTCATCCAGCACCTCGTAACGTTGCAGCTGATTCTCAAGGACGCGCCAGGGATTTCCGAATTGACTCCATGTGCCCTTGGAGGTCTGCCATTCGCAATGTGAGCCCCTGCTTGAGAAAGTCAGAAAAGGGTCGGCCGCGAGGAATGAGTAACGGCCGCGAACCGGGTCTTTCATCGAGCTTCCCAGAACAATCGTGCCCGGCCGCGAAGCTAGGCGCGCCTCAAGTCGGGCGACTGCGGCCTCGTCCTGAACGGGCTCTAGAATGGACCGATTGGGTCGCGGCGACATGTTCAGCATCCGTGGCTCTCAAGGAGGTTGTGGACCTTATCTTTGTTTTTGGAGGACCCCACAACGGCGAGGTTCATGCGGTCGATCTGGAAAAACGAACGCGCCACCGTGCGGATCTCCGCAGCGCTGACGCAGGCCAGGCGCTCCCTGACTTCCTGTGGCGAGATCACTTTCCCGTAACTGATCAAGTTTTCACCGAGCCAGTTCATCTGACTTTCCGTGCTCTCGAGACTCAAGTCCATCTGGCCGATGACGTAGTCCCGCGCGCGCCGGAACTCTGCCGGGGACGGCGCTTTGTCTTTCATTTTGCGTAGCTGATCCAGAACCACACGCAGGGCCTCATGAAGTCGGCCCGGGTCCAGTCCCGCAGAAACTGTGAGAAGGCCCACATCATCGAAAGAGGATAAGGAACTGTAAATTGAATACGCCAGACCTCGCTCTTCACGCACGGTTTGGAAGAGGCGAGAGCTCATGTTCTCGCCGAGGATCGTGTTCAGCAAGCGCAGAGAGAACCGCCGATCATCGTGCCGCGAACAGGTGCGAATGCCGAGGGCAAGCTGGGTTTGCTCGATCGGTTTCGTAAACACGATGGACCGGGGCTTGTTTTGTTGAGAAGAAGCGGGGGTGAAAACGGCCCTTTCACCCAGAGGAATCTTTTTTGAAAACTTTTTGAGACCCCGAACAATCTCCTCGTGATTGAGCTTGCCGGCGGCGGTGATCACCGTGGCAGCACTCACGTAGGCGTTCTTGTGGAAATCGACTAACACGTTGCGAGAGAGGCCGTCTAAGGCCTTCAACGTGCCAGTCAGGGAACGGCCCAGAGGGTGGTTGGGCCAGCAAAGGTTGCTCAACAGTTCCTGAACGAAATGATGAGGCTGATCTTGATACATCGCGACCTCTTCCTTGATCACTTGCCTCTCTTTTTCAAATTCAGCAGGACTAAATTCTGAATTCAGAAACATGTCACCCAGGACATCGATCAGCACCGGCAGTTTTTCGTGGCTCGCACGGGCGTAAAAACACGTACTTTCCTCGGATGTGAAGGCGTTGAGATACCCTCCAATGCCTTCGATCGCCTCTGAGATTTCGGCCGCGTTACGACGCCGTGTTCCTTTGAACAGCATGTGCTCGATGAAATGGCAGGCACCGTGATGAGGCTCAGATTCATAGCGGCCTCCGATCCCGACCCAAACCCCTATGGTCGCGCTCGCCATATGCGGCATCTCAGCTGTGGCGAGAGTCACTCCTCCGGGCAGTTTTGTGATTTGATACATGATCGGATCAGGCAAAGGCGGGCGCGATGGTTTTGGGAGGCCCCACGCGGTGAGTGTATTCCAGAATTATTGAAAGAGCTTCGTCAACCGAATCGGTGAGCACAAAGAGATCCACATCTTTCGGGCTGATGAACCCCTGCTTCTTCAAAACCCCGTCGATCCACGACAGCAGACCTTCCCAATAGTCTTTCCCAAACAGGATAAGAGGGAACCTTGAGATTCGGTGCGTTTGAACCAAGGTCAGAACTTCGAAAAATTCGTCCAGTGTCCCGAACCCACCCGGCATGAAAACAAACCCCATGCTGTACTTTACAAAGCATACTTTCCGCGAGAAAAAATAGTGGAAGTTGATGGGGATGTTCGCGTAACGATTGCCTCGTTGTTCGTGAGGCAGAGTGATATTCAGGCCCACTGACTGTCCTTTGCCTCGAGCCGCCCCCTTGTTCGCAGCTTCCATGATGCCGGGACCGCCGCCAGTGATGACCGCGAAACCCTTTTTTGCTAGCTCCCGTCCGAGTTCCTCAGAGGCGGCGTAGTAGGGGTCCGATGGCTTCGTCCGCGCCGACCCGAAGACCGTCACAGCTCGTTCCAGGCCAGAGAGCGTTTCGAAGGAATCGACGAACTCAGCCATGATCCTGAAGATGCGCCAAGGGTCGTCGCGCGTAAAACCGTGCTGATCTCGTTGCGTCATGGCCTCTACCCTACACAAGGTCACTCCGCTGGCAATGATTGAACGACTTAAGGGTCAGGGTCGTGCGCCTCTCACATCAAGGTGTCACTTACTTTAAATAAGAGAGTTGCATACAATTGTCAGGCAGGTCGCCCATCCCCATCGGTGTGCTTTCTTTCTGATCAATCCGTATCCCTCTTCCTAAAACGCGGTCGAAAGATGTCAAAAGCTTGCATGGGCGGCAATGCCCACTAGTCTGTCAACCATGACAGCGAACGAGATTGACGGAACGTATTCGAGAAAGATCGCCGTTTTGGGCGAAAGAGTGTTAGGGGGTGGGCAGATCGACCATGCTGAGGCGATGAGTTTGTTTGAGCTGGAAAAGCATGGGGACATCTTCGATTTGTTGTCGTGGGCGAACCGGGTTCGGGAGAAGTTCAAAGGGAACAAGATTCATCTGTGCTCCATCGTCAATGCGAAGGCGGGTGGCTGTTCAGAAAACTGCCGATTCTGCTCGCAGTCTTCGTTTTATCAAACCGACGCGCCGAAATACGGGTTTGTCGATCCCGAACCGGTGTTTGAGGCGGCTCAGGAAGCGAACCGCCAAGGGGTGACCGCGCTGGGTTTGGTGGCGGCTTGGAAGGGGTTGAACGAGGGGCCGATGCTGGATGAGGTGTGCGATCGAATCCGCGAGATATCCGAAGGTGGCAAGGTCCGTGCCGATGCTTCTCTGGGGATCATTAAAAAGCAGGAGGTGGCGAATCGGTTGAAGTCGGCAGGGCTGGAATGTTATGGTCATAACCTCGAGAGTTCGCGCCGATTTTTCCCCACTCACTGCACCACGCACACATTTGAGGACCGGCTTCAAACGATCCAATTTCTGCGCAACGCGGGGATCAAAATTTGTTCGGGTGGGATCATCGGCATGGGAGAGACCCGCGAGGACCGGTGCGACCTGGCCTTTTCGTTGCGCGAGATCGGCGCCAATGTGGTGCCCATTAACATCCTGAACCCGATCCCCGGAACGCCCTTCGAAAACAACACGCCCCTGGCTCCTCTTGAGATTCTGAAGACCATCGCGTGTTTCCGACTCATTCTGCCCCGCAGAGAGATCATGATAGCCGGCGGACGCACCGTGAATCTCAGGGACATGCAGAGCATGATCTTTCTGGCGGGCGCCAGCGCTCTGATGGTGGGGAACTATCTGACGACCGTGAATCAACCGGTGGAAAAAGATCTCCAAATGTTGCGCGATTTAGGGCTCGATCCAAGCTGGGATAAACACGATTTCTCAGATCAAGAGGAGGCCCTTTCGACGGTTGTGGCAGATCGATCGGCGACCGGATGCCGCCGAGAATTCTGCGATGAGACCACTGCAGGTCTTGGACGGCTTTGAGCGCCACGTTTCTCCATCAATGGATGGCTTTCATTTGTGATGCATGATCCCGAAACAAGGGCTGAACGTGGGCGGCTACCGCGGTGAGAGGGTCGATATCGAACAACTTCTCCGCCGCGCCCTCCTCTCGGGGGCGTCGCATGGATGGAGCGTGGACACGCTTTCCCGCGCGGAGCGCCTCCCGATTTATGCCCTTCGGCGAAAGGGATCAGCTCCAGACTTGCGGGTTTATATCTCCACGGGGATCCATGGCGATGAGCCCGCGGGCCCCCGCGCCCTGGTCGAGATGTTGGAGGAGGATCAGTTTCCGGGGGAATTCAGTTATTGGATCTGTCCGTGTTTGAACCCTGGTGGATTTCGTATGAACCGGCGGGAGAATGCGGATGGCATCGACCTTAATCGAGAGTATCTGCAACCCGTGGCTCAGGAGGTCCAATCCCACATTCTCTGGATCGAATCTCAGCTAGGTTTCGATGTCACGTTTTGTTTGCATGAAGACTGGGAAGCAAACGGGTTCTACGTGTACGAGCTGAACCCAGATTCCAAGCCTTCTCTCGCTGAGGGCATGATCGAGGCGGCCTCTGCGGTTTGCCCTCTGGATCAAGCTTCTGAAATCGAGGGTCGACAAGCGGTTGGGGGCATCATCCGGCCGAGCCTGGACCCGCTCACTCGCCCGCAGTGGCCTGAGGCCTTCTACTTGATGCAGCACAAGACCCGCCTGAGCTACACCCTCGAGGCCCCTTCTGATTTTCCATTGAGCGTCCGTGTGACAGCCCTGAAGGCGGCCATGGCCGAGGCGCTTCGGAGGCTGCGACTCGGGGCGGTGATCTGCGATCAGTGATCAGTGGGCAGTGGGGTTTTCGTCCGGTTATTTTTCTGCAACCTTTTTGCAACCTACGGATCGGGTTCGTGTTTTCCGCCTGTATGGGTCAATTTCGGTCTGAGCATCGGGCGGTTCAGGAACAGGCGAGGCAGGCAGAGAGCGTTCTGGATGCCCTCCTATCCGGGGTTCCGATGGGTTTGAAGTCAGGGATATTTATCGGCATGCTCGGGTGGAAGGGAACCACGATCGGAGGAGCCATCATGGGAATCAAGTGTTACCGCATCAACGGCACCCCTTTAGATTACGGAGTGTCGGGGGTGCGTGCACTCTCCTCAATCTTCTCGTTTATGGTGCTTGGGCTGGGTTTTTTCTGGGCGGGATGGGATGGGGAAAAGCAATCTTGGCACGACAAGATCGCCGGAACCATTGTGGTTCGGATGCCACCGGGCACATCTTTGCTTTAGATCTCGACTTGCATTCCAAGTTCGACGACGCGATTGGGTGGGAGATTGAAGAAGCTCGTGGCGCGATGAGCATTTTGGGCCATCAGCGCGAACAAAGAATCCCGCCAGAGAGGCATTCCAGGGCGTTCGCTTGGGATCACGGTTTCGCGACTGAGGAAGAAGGTGCTTTCCGCAGGTTTGATGTCCAAGCCTTGCTTGCGACAGGCTTCCAAAACCAGGTCCACGGCCGGTTCCTCCATGAACCCGAACCGGGCAATGATTCGCACCATGCCTCCTTCCAGTTTTTCAAGCGAGACTCGTTTGGCCGATTCAACATGAGGGATCACTTCGTTGATAATCGTCAGGATGAGAGTGCGCTCGTGCAAGACCTTGTTGTGTTTGAGATTGTGGAGCAGCGCGATGGGAGCCCCATCGGGGTTGCCTGACATAAACACCGCCGTTCCTGGCACGCGGTGAATTTTGGAGTTCTGAAGATCAGCGAGGAACAGAGCGAGCGGAAGTGAACTTTGATCGAGGCTTTCGCGCAACAAACGGCGCCCGATGCGCCAGGTCGACATCAATGTGTAGATCACAAAGCCCACGACAATAGGGAACCATCCACCGTGGGCGAATTTGGTCAGATTGGCGGCGAGGAACGTGAGCTCGACGGCGAGGAAGACGCCGCAGAGGCACATCGTTGACCACACCGGCCAGCGCCAGAGACGTCTGGCTGCGTAGTAAAACAGAATCGTCGTGATGGACATCGTGAGCGTGACCGCTATCCCGTAAGCGGCCGCGAGCGATGTGGAGGATCCGAACCCGATGACCAGAGCGGCGCAAGCGACCAGCAGGGACCAGTTCACGAATGGCAGATAGATTTGGCCTCGCTCGGCGCTGGAGGTGTGCTGGATCTCCATCCGAGGCAGAAATCCTAACTGGATCGCCGAAACGGTGAGGGAGAACGCCCCTGTGATGAGGGCCTGGGACGCAATCACGGCGGCACAGGTCGCCAAACACACCAGGGGATAGAGGGCCCAAGCCGGGGCGAGGCGGTAGAATGGATTGCTTGCAGCGTCCGGGTTGACCAATAAGAGGGCGCCTTGCCCGAGATAGTTGAGGACCAGTGCCGGAAGCACCAGCCATGTCCAGGCCTTGCGGATAGGCTTCAGCCCAAAATGTCCCATGTCCGCATAAAGCGCCTCGGCTCCTGTCACCGCCAAAAAGACACTCCCCAAGATGACGAATCCGGCGTAGCCATTGTGCATCAAAAATAGGAGAGCGTTCAAAGGGTTGATCGCCATGAGCACTCCGGGTGCCATGGCAATCCCGCGGAGTCCCAAAAGAGCCAGCACGGCAAACCATAGGATCATCACAGGACCGAACAGTTTTCCCATCTTCCCGCTCCCTCCGCGTTGCAGCATGAAGAGCACGACAAGGATCAGCACCGTCAGAGGGATCAGGAGCGGTTTGAAGGAGGATGTGGCTACTTCCAGGCCTTCGATGGCGCTCAGCACCGAGATCGCAGGCGTGATGATCCCGTCGCCGTAAAGCAATGCGGCACCGAACATGCCCATGGAAAGAAGCAACTTGCAGTGCGTGCCGCGAGGGTTGCTTGTGGGCAGCGTCAACGCGAGAAGCGCGAGGATGCCTCCTTCGCGATTGTTATCCGCTTTCATAACCAGAGTCAGGTATTTCAACGAGACGATCAAGATAAGGGACCACAGAATGAGAGATAAGATTCCGAGGATATTCTCGCTGCGAGGCTCCATGCCGTGTGAGCCATGGAAACACTCTCTCAGGGCATAAAGAGGGCTGGTCCCGATGTCACCGAAGACCACGCCGAGCGCGGCGACAGTCATGGAGAGGAAATATTTTCTGGACGGCTCTGGGGGGCCGTGCGGGGGTTGGGATTGGGATTGGGATGCTGAGCGTGATGACATAGGCGATTGCAGCCCGGCGTTGTGGCCGAAGCTCTAACTTGTTCCCGCGCATTTCGGCCGAGTGGGCAACTCGTTCAAAAGCGGCTGGGTTCAATCCAGAAGCTCCGCGTCCGGCTTACATGACCATGAGTTTGGCGGGAGACCTCAAAGGATCGCCCTTTCAAAAGCTGACGAGGTTAGCTGTCGGGCTAGGTCTTGAAAGTGACCTCGGTCCGATAACCGGAAACATCCGGCTCGGAAACCGCTCGCCCCGGCCCGTGCGAACCATCGCACGGGTTAAGTTGGTTCCCCCGCATCCGGCCCGTCCTGCGCCGAATTTAAGCTCATGGGACCGGGTTATCTCACAAAAAGTGTCGGACGTCAAATCTGGGATGTTGCCTGGGATGATGTGCGTGAATAAAAAAGAGCAGGGACGTGAGGAAATGCTGGTAATTTTCCAGGCTTCCTCCTAAAGGTTGAGGAAGTTATTTTTGAAATTTGATTTATGCGCTCAAGAGAGCGCGCCTGGATTTCGCTTCCAAAGGTGAGGAAGTGAATAGGAGGCGGGTTTTGGCGGTGTAATCCGTGTGCCACCCCAAAGCCCGCCTTTCGGTTTCCGAATGAGCGGACGCGGGTGCCCAATAAGGGCGAATGAACCGGGTGTTTCGTGTCGGCGGACTTAAAAATTTGCCTATCGGATAACGTATGGCAGCTTAAGGCCACATGCTTGTCACTTTTGATTTATGAATAAACCGAAAATTATTGCCTATTTGAAGCCGTCGTGTGGTTGGAGTCAGGGAGTTCGGTCG
The DNA here is from genome assembly GCA_945865375.1 of Akkermansia muciniphila. Taxonomy (GTDB): domain Bacteria; phylum Verrucomicrobiota; class Verrucomicrobiia; order Limisphaerales; family F1-80-MAGS106; genus F1-80-MAGS106. The sequence goes on from CAMBEJ010000087.1 coordinate 14,433, forward strand.
ATTATGCGCAAGTATGAGATCCCATTTGAGGACCGCGACATCATCAACGACTCTGCTCAGCGTCAAGAGATGATTCAGAAGAGCGGGCAAATGTTAAGTCCTTGCGTGGAGGTAAATGGCCACATGCTCGCGGATATCAGTGGTGAAGAGGTGGAGGCGTATCTCCTCGCGAACCGTCTCGTTTCGACGAATACGGATGAACCCGATTCACCCATTAACCAACCCTGCGCACACGAGATGCCTGCCTTTGCTTCGATGTCCTTTAAGAAATAGGGGCTCCCCTCTTTCAATTGACGTCCCATCAGCCAGTGTCCGCTTTGCGAGTGCTGAAGTCACTCAACTCGATACAAACCCTCGCGTTGACCTGGAAACGTGAGGGGCTTCTTGTTGGATTTGTGCCGACGATGGGTTCCCTTCATCCAGGCCACATCAGCTTGGTAGAGCAAGCAAGGACAGCGGTGGGGCCAACGGGTAAAGTGGTGCTCAGCATCTACGTGAATCCAACGCAGTTTGGGGCAAACGAGGATTTGGCGCATTACCCTCGCGGCTTCCGAGAGGATCTCAAGTTGTGCAGATCAGCGGGTGTCGATGTCGTGTTCGCACCGTGTGACCGCGACATGTTCTTGGTTGGCGGGAAAGCTGATTACAGCACGTGGGTGGAGGAGCAACAGATCTCAATGGGGATGGAAGGTGCGGCCAGGCCAACCCATTTTCGTGGTGTGACCACCGTGGTCGCCAAGCTTTTCAATCTCGTCCTCCCTGATGTCGCGGTGTTTGGCGCCAAAGATTTTCAACAGGCTGCCGTGATCGGGCGCATGGTGGATAACCTTCATTTTCCTATCCGCATCATCCTTTCGCCAACCGTCCGCGAGTCCGACGGGCTTGCGTTGAGTACCAGGAACAGATATCTGGATCCGGCGCATCGAGCGCAGGCGGTGGTTCTGAGTCGTTTGATTTCCAAAGCTCGAGAGGTCGTTGGAAAATCTCGCGGGGGGATTTTGGCGAACGAGTTGCGAACCGTGCTCAACAGGGTTCTGGAAGGGTTTCCCTTGGCGCGTCTCGATTACATTGAGTTTTTCTGTCCATCGACTCTTCAACCACTTGGCCGAGTCAAACGGGGCTCCCAAATGGCGGTGGCCGCGTTTTTAGGCAGCACACGGTTGATCGACAATGGACCGTTGTAGATTGGCGGCTTGCCAAGGGGGCTGGCCAACAGTTTAATCAAGGGGTGTTGCAACAGCAGACTTTGCGGGAGCCCGGTTCTTTCACCGGAATCGGGCTCCACAGTGGAAACAAGGTGACAATGCATTTCCTTCCGGCGGCACCCAACGCCGGCATCCGGTTTAGGCGCGTGGATCTGGAGGGAAAGCCGGAGATTGAAGCCACCATCGAGCATGTGAGCGAGACGAACCGCTCCACGACGATTTCCAAGGGGAACGTGAAGGTTCACACGGTGGAGCACGTGCTCGCGGCCTTGGCGGGTTGCGGTGTGGACAACGCCGTGGTGGAGTTGGATGCCAATGAGCCGCCGATCGCTGATGGGAGCTCGGCACCCTACTGCGAATTGATTGAAAAATCGGGCCTGGTTCCTCAATCCGAAAAGCGCGATGTGTACGCAGTGGACATCCCCATCGAGCTGGCTCATGCGGACTCCATGCTCTCGGTGTTCCCGCACGACCGACTCAAGATATCCTGCACCAGCACCGACAAATCAGGACGGTTCACCCAATTTTTCTCGCTCGAAGTGTCTCCGGAAACATGGCGGAAAGAATTGTCTCATGCGCGCACTTTTTGCTTTTTCGAAGAGATCGAATTCTTGATCAAGAACGGCTTGATCAAAGGTGGCAGCCTCGAGAATGCCGTTGTGATACGCGAGGACGCAGTTCTCACGACCGAGCCGCTGCGCTACTCGGAGGAGTTTGTCCGTCATAAAATCCTCGATATTGTGGGTGATTTGAGTTTGGTGGGACGGCCTGTTCATGGGCATATCATCGCCGTTCGTCCGAGTCATTCGGCCAACTGTGAACTGGCGCGATTGATCGCCGCCCAGGCGCGGAAGGCAAGGATTGCGGTGAATGCCTTCTTGCCTCCACCAGAAGCAGTGAGGCACGGCGGCGGCGAGGGTCCCGCGCAGACACCGGTGGTGGATGGGGCCACTCTGGACGTCAGGCAGATCATGAGAATCCTGCCCCATCGATATCCCTTCCTGATGGTGGACAAGGTGACCCGCATCGACGGAAACAAGATCACGGCTCAAAAAAATGTGACGATCAACGAGCCGTTTTTCGAAGGACATTTTCCACAGCACCCGATCATGCCGGGGGTGCTGCAATTGGAGGCCATGGCCCAGGTGGCGGGAATTCTGATGCTTCGTCAGGTCGAGAACCTCGGCAAACTCGCCTACTTCATGGCCGCTGAGAGTGTTAAGTGGCGCAAACCCGTGCGACCCGGCGATTGTCTGATCATCGATGTCGAACTTACCAAAATTCGTGGAAAGATCTGTAAAGCCAAGGGCACATGTCTGGTGGATGGTGAGGTCGTCAGCGAGGCCGAGGTCACTTTCATGATCGCCGCAGGATGAACTCTGCAACGTCCATTCAAGCCGGGACCTTCATCCATCCCACGGCCGTGGTGCATCCCGGATCAAGCATTGGATTTGGTTCCATGATAGGACCGTACTGCGTGGTCGGAGAGAACGTGGTTCTTGGCGAGCGGTGTCGGCTGCATTCTCATGTTGTGATCGATGGCCACACCGTGCTGGGCTGCGACAACGATGTGTTTCCTTTCGCGAGCATCGGGTTGAAAAGCCAGGACCTGAAATGGGCGGGAGGTGTCACTCGAACGGAAATCGGTGACGCCAACACTTTCCGCGAATACGTCACCATCCACAGCGCCACGGGCGATGGCGAGGTCACACGCGTCGGATCCCGCAATCATATCCTCGCCTATTGCCACATCGCGCACAACGTGGTTCTTGGAAACCATGTCATCATGTCCAATGTCGCCACGCTCGCAGGGCATGTCAGCGTCGAGGACCACGCCGTGGTTGGAGGTCTCGCCGCCGTGCATCAGTTTTGCAAAATCGGCAGGATGTCGATCATCGGCGGCTGTTCCAAAGTCGTCCAAGATGTGCCCCCTTTCATGCTCGCCGACGGGAACCCTGCCCGCACGCGTACACTCAACAAAGTGGGACTGGACCGCAACGCGGTGACTGAGGAGGCTCAGGTGGCGCTCAAGCAGGCTTACAAGATCTTGTTCAGAGAGAAACTGGCTCTCTCCAACGCCCTCCTGAAGATCGAGCAAACCGTGAGCTTGTTGCCAGAAATTCAGCATCTTCTAGCTTTTGTTCGGGCCAGTGAGCGTGGGATTGGAAAATAGCCAGCCGGCATGGCAGGCCGCGCTTCGGAGCAAAGTCTGGCTGTCGGGTCATGGCTGCCGTGTTCCAGCGGACGGGCTGAAGGGTTCAATGTCCAATCGGAGCGTCGCGTAACCGTCGATCTCGAAGTGTTCCACTACAATTTCTGCCTCATCCCCGGTTGAGTGATCGTACACTCCCTCGTCCGGAGCCGGGCCATGCCAGGTCCAATTCTCGATGACCGAACTCCCGTTCACCGTGATCCGAACCCCATCGTCGCTCAGGGTTTTGAACCGCCAGCGGCCCCGTGGCATTTTCAGCCGGGTCGTCGCGATCAAACCGAAGTGATCGTTGGCGGGGCCCTTGCGTGTGATTGCATCGGAAAGTTTCATGTCGCGCGGGCCTCCCCAGCCATAAGGAAAGTCCAGCGTTGGAAGGGTCGCGGACAAGGCGTCGGGCGCTTGCGCAAGCTGGCGCCAACCTTTGAGGTCCTTGCGAGGATCGATGTCCCAGGAAAACACTTTGACGTTCCATTCCGTGGCTACAATGACTCCGCTGATCTCGTTTTCATAGTTGCCTGCCAGGACGCGGACTTGAAATGGAGTGACACCCGCCTGGGCACGAACGCGGAGTTGGACTGCCCCTGCGGTTTTCCCGGCCGTCACCGCCGTCTCGACGTCGCCTGACAGAACCTCTGAGCTGAGCGGACTCTTGAGACCAAGGATTTCATAGACATTCTCGTTGGAACCCGATTTCGTTCGACGAAAGAGCGGGCTTTCATGGTCCCATGGCCCCCATTCGTCCAGGATGATCCGGTCGCGGCCCCGAAGATCCTTTCGTGCACCGACGGGTGTGGTTTTTCCGATGACTTTGTAAGAGGGGATGCGCGGCTTGGGAGCTTTTCCATGCCGAATGGGTTCGCTTCCTGGCTTGACGTCAAATTCCGCCGCTTTCGAATGAGTCAGCGTTGTTTTGTTTTCAAAATACCAATTGTTGGTAATGTGATTCAAAGTGGAGTCGCGGAGCTGCAAGACCAGAAGTTTCGAAGACTCCCGGAGGTCTTTGAAGGGAGCCTGTTCATCGATCTCGAACTCGTTCCCGGCAATGATGTTTCCCGACACACCGCGCTCATTGCCTGCGACACCCGGGAGGCGAAGCAGGGCACCGTCGTCGTCCCACCACAAATGGATGCCGCATTTGTTGTTACGAAAGCGGTTTTCCAGGATCAGATTGTCCGCCGCATGCTCCATGTTGATGGCTCCTCGTTCCAGTCCATAGGCCATCCCTCCGTTGCCCGTGAACTCGTTCTGGCTGATCACGGTGCGCGAAGAATACCCTCCCCAAACGCCGCAGATGGCGTTTTCGACGATCCGATTGCGGAGGAATATATTCCCCTCCGAGAATGTCATCTCGATCCCGTGCGCGGGCGAGTAAGAGAAATCATTTTTCACAAGTAAATTGCTGTTGCATCCCAAAGCGCTCAGCTCTCTGGCCAGGGCTTCCTTGGGACGTATCAGGTCGTCCACTTCTTTACGGCCTGTCTCCTTCCGCAAGCGCTCGCGCTCGCGATCCATCCAGGTTTCACCGATGGCTTCGCGTCCCGCAAAACCAAAAAAACAGTCCCCGCCGTGCGTCGCGGAGTTTTCGACGAAGACGTTGTGGTTGCACTGTTCGAAACAGAGAATTCCCGCCGAATCCTGTCCTCGGTTATAGACCCCCTCCACATGGCCTCGGACGCAAAAGTCGAAGGCATTCCGACTCACCTGATTTCTGCTGCTCCGCCACATGGCGAGCCCCCACCCGGATAAGAAGGAGCAATCGTTGTCGTAAATGGACGAATTCGAAACCCGATCCAGAATGATGCCGTTCTGTCCGCGGCGGACACGGATGTTGTGGATCCGCACGCGCTGCGAGGACTCAACACAAACCGCGCCGCCATATTGGTCGCGCCATTTGGTCTGGTCGTTGTGGTGGGGAAACAACCAGTCGGCGCCATCTTCGGCCGCGGGCGTGGATTTCAGACGCTGGCGAAAGTTGTCCGAGAAATCGCCGCCGCTTACTTCCAGACCGTTTGCATCCGAAGCCACCACTCCATTCTTGAACCCGTGGACTTGAGCGTTTTGGAGGATGATATGGCGTCGCCCGTTGGCCCTGATCCCGATCCCCTGAAGCTGATCCCACGAGACCGATGGAGAAGCGCCCCGCAGCACCGAGCCCGGCTTGAATCGCACGGTGATGTGGTCCGCATCGATGTGAATGACGCCGTTCTGGTTTGTGTCTTCGATCACAACGCCCGGCGCAATCTCGATTTCGCACGACGCGGTGATTCGGGTGTCATCGGAAGAGATGACTTTTGTCGGAAGGCGGCTGCCGGCAATCGCCGCGATCGGGCAGAGGCAGAGGACCAGAGCCGTCCATAGCAAGCAGGCCATCGATTGTTTGAGCAATGCAAAAGGTGAGGCTGACAGCAAGGAACGCATTAGATTCTTAAATCTCAAATCTCGATGAATTGGAACCATGGAAGTAAAACCGAAAAGAGACCGAATAATTCCGCTTTGTATTCGTTGGGTTGCCCCCGTCGGTTCCATTTCGGTATTCTTTCCGTGGTTAATCCCCATGTCCGAGTCCGTGGTTCAAATTTTAAATATGGTTGGCTAGTGTTAATTAGTGAAAATTAGCGGTCTGGTGATGTTGCCCACATGTTGGATGAGGCTCAACGCAGGGGAAGAAAGCGAACCTGTCCTTCCCACTCTCCCTCCTGGCTGCATTCGGCAATGAGCACCAAATCCTCAATGGCCTCGCGGATCGAAAGATGCTCGCCCACTTCGAACACGCCGGGCATCGGCAGTCCGGCACAGATTCGATCTTCGGCGAACTGCCTCAGGGTAGTCACGTCATGGGTCAGGACCACTCGTTGCTCGCGCGCAGCCCAGGCAAGCAGGTCGGGGTCGCTAATTCCTGACAAATCGCTGTCTTGGACACGGACCAAGTCCAGTGTTGACCGTCGGCGGAGCAGACCCCGAACAACGGCGCCATTAAAATTCTCGTCGGCGACGAAGCGCGGCATCAGCAAACTTGCTTCCGGCGGGCCAAGAGGCGCCTGCGGATGCCATTCGGGTTGTGCTGTGCCTCCACCTGCTTTTGGACTGACGCTCGCAAGGTCTGGCGTCCACGCAAATATTCATCCACGTCGGCTTCATGCGCCAGGTAATAACCTATCGCCTGATAAACCTCGCCCAGCGAAAGCGCATCATAATTGCTGGTGATTTCTTCGGGTGTTTCGCCGCGATGAAACGCCGCCACGAGCGCGTCGAGTGTCACCCGCGTCTTTGCCACGAGGATGACATTCCCCTCGTCCACGCGCAACGGAGGCGACTCGGGTGCGAGGGTTGAGGCAATGGTTTCGTTCATTGGAATATTTTGCTCCTGCATGGGTCAGATTACAACAACAAGAGCACCAACCGGGGCTATGCATCCATCCTAAGCTGGGCAGGAGTTATGAAATCCTGGGGACAGACGGGAATGGCGCCTCGATTTAGATTCGGATGCCTGGCAAGTCCGCCCCGGTCGGTTGCACCGCTCCCTCGGCATTTTGCGCAGTTTGATTTTGGCGGGACATCCAATTGAAAAGGCGATCGGAGCGCGGCCTGTAGGCTGCGTTGAGCTAGTCGGTCGGGTCCGGATCGAGCGACTTCCCCGCAGCGTAAAGGCCTGCGCTTCGATATGTCGCCAGTCAATCAGGGATTGTCAGTTCTTTTGACTCGGTTTGGACGCGGCGCTGATGATGTAATCGAGCAGGTCAGCCGCTTCCTGCGCGGTGAGCGCGGCCAGCAGGCCCTCGGGCATGGCGGACACGGCGGATTCGTGGGACTCTTTCACGTCGGCCAGCTTGATGATCCGTTCCGCAAGCGTCTCGTCCCGAATCACGAATTCGCCCGCCGCGCGGCGGATGATGAAACCGCCGAGCTCAGTGTCGTCGCGCAAGGTGACTTGCGTTGTTTTGAATTCAGGGGCGATGTTCTTGGATGGAGCCAAGATTTGGTCCAGCACCTGGCCGCGGTCGTACTTTCCCGCCAGCGAAGCAATGGGCGGGCCGAACGTTTGTTTCTGGCCCGGAACATCGTGGCATCGGAAGCATTGAGCTCCTCCCATAAACAGCTCCCTGCCTCGTTCCGCGTTGCCTTTCAGCGACAGAATGGTCCGAGGGTCAATGTCGTTTCCGAGGGTTTGACGGCGTTCGTTTTGAGGGAGGAAACGTTGAAACAAGTCTCGCACAAGCATGTTGGGCTGCGCGACTGCGGCGTTGGCCACTTCTGATCGATACGCCGGATCTGCCGCCGTTACCGCCGACGCCAAAGCGAGGCTTCCTGATGTGGACGCGAGCAACTTGCTCATGCTCTCGGCCCTTGCCGGCCCCTTGAGTTGAGCGAGCAGCATATTGAGTTCCGACGCTGTCTTTTTGATGAGAACCGAATCCGCGTCAACGCTGGCTTTGGCGGGCAAGGAAGCAATCCACTCGAGGATCAAGCGGACACCCCCTTGGTCCACGAGGCGCGACCCGATGTGCGGCATCCGGCCCGCGCCTTCCGTGGCGATACGATAAAGCAGGGTGGATCTCCACGGATCACCCGACGCGACGATCCTGGCGCCGACTATGCCGAAATCGCCTCGAATCGGCTTTTCATCCAGAGTTCTAAGCTCCTGCAAAGGCTTGTCGTAATTCAGATGAATTGCCGCTGTGCCGCCGGCACCGAAGCGATGACATCCCGCGCAATTGGAGTGGAGCCACGATCGCGCCCGCTGATCGATGGGAGCGGAGGCATCGTTTGGGTGGACGAGGGCCGCCGCTTGTCTGCCGGGCGCGTTTTGGACGAGGAGCGCGCCCATTTCTTCGAGACGCCGCCATTCTCCTGTTCGGTCCAGTTGCATGAAGTTCAGAGTCAGTGCGTCGCCCGCCCAGGCGTTGTGACAACGGAGACATTCGGAACGGCCCATGAATCGCCATGGGGTGGCACGCTCTCCTCCAGGCGCCGCTGGATCCTTCACCGTCAGCACATCGCTGCTCCCTTGGGCACCCACGAGTTCAGCGTCAGTTTGATCCATGTTCCACCGGAAGGTGTAGGGATTCCATCCCTGACCTTCCCAGTGCAGCAACTGGGTCTCGATCCGGCGGCGCGAAGTCGCGTTTCCGACTTCCATCTCCAGGCTGAGGGTGCGGGCGAGGACTGTGTTTTCAGGGTAAAACCAGGTGTAGCCAGCGATGTTTCCCACACCTCCCGAAGTGGAGATGGCGGTGCTTCCTGGCAGACCGATCAGCCATTCCGCAACGGCGTGATCATTCCACATAGGCGCCGCGGGGCGGTAGGAAACTGTCCCGGGCGCTGGCGTCAACGGGTTGAGTGATGTGAAAAGCCCCGTTTCGCTGAGCTTGCGCGGAAACCGACTGTTGGCCGGCGGCGCGCTGTTGGGTACGAGTCGATAGATCCCGCCGGTGTAGTCGAGCACAAGCAATTCGTTGGAGGAATCCGTGGTGAAGGAAACCGGCTTGAGCATGGTGTCACACAATTCTTCATTGGACACCAGGACACCTTTTTCGTGGCGCAAAGCCCAAAAGCGGCCCGTCTCCCAGTCTCCGTAAACGTAGGCTCCCTTGAGCTTGGGCAGACGGGTTCCGTGGTAAACGGTTCCTCCCGTGATGCTGGCGCCGTCCGTGTGGGGGATGGACGCCATCGGGGCCAGGATCGGGCCAGGGCCTTGCGCCACGTCTCGTCGCACGTTCGGATTGGGGCCCTCTTTCAGGGACCAACCGTAGTTCCCACCGCGGGTGATTCGATGAACCAGCTCCCATTGTTCCCAACCCACGTCGCCAACCCAGAGGTCGCCCGTTTCACGATCGAAACTCATCCTGAAGGGGTTGCGAAATCCAAAGGCCCAGACCTCTGGACGAGCGGTTTTGAGGTTCACGAATGGGTTATCCTTGGGCACCGAGTAGGGGATGGTGCCGCTGGAGTGGTCCACGTCGATCCTCAGGATGCTGGATAACAAGTCGCTGATGTTCTGTCCTGTTTTGTAAGGAAAGTCGGGTGGATCAGGATTGGCGGCGTCGCCCGTGGAGATGTAAAGGAACCCATCATTGCCGAACGCCAGCGTGCATCCGTTGTGGCCGCCGCTGAGCCATCGGATGATGACCTTCTCAGTCGTGGGATCGATCGTCAGCGGCGAGAGGGATGAGACGGTGAACCGTGCAACATGGGCACCATATTCCCGACCGCCGGGCTCGTTGTAGTTGATAAACACGAACCGATTGGTGACGAACCCAGGATGAAACGTGAACCCGAGGACACCGTCCAATGGTTGATGGTGCTCCTTCAGATTGAAGACCAGGGCCGGGGATGCTCCGGGCTTTGTCGTATCCAAAGTCCAGAAGCGACCGTTCTGGCCGGCCACCACGAGCAGTTCTGACCCCGGAACAAAGGCGAGATCCACTGGGCTCTCAAACTGGGCCGATGGGTAGAGACGTTCCACCTTGTAAGGCGATGGAGGGTTGGGCGAGCCGATGACCCGGTTCGAAGTCCAGGCGACTCTGCTTTGAGCCGCGATGGCGTCCGCAGGACCGCTGCAAAGGAAAGCCAGCGTTGCTGCGGCGAGCTCCAACGGCCAGGAACGCCCGGGCTTACTCATTGGGGTGGCACGAAGCCCGTGGCGAGAGAGTTGCCCGAAAAAGTGCGTCATGAATGGAGGAGGATAACAAGGATTGGCAAGCAGACTGTCAAGAATCGAAATTGCTCGGTGAGGACTAATTTCTAATTGCATTGAGCAAGATATCTTGATAAGAACGTCAGGTGTAGCAACTCATTCCGCATCCCCATTTTTATCGTGCGCGACCCAAGTTCCGTTTCAACTGTTTTGCGCTCCATGGCGAGTGACGGGGGCTGCCAGGACCCAGTCCGCATCGGTTGCCCCGGCAGCTCGGGTGGATCTTCTTGTGGATGGCCGCTCTGACCGCGTTTTTTGGAAGCCTTCTCGCCCAACAACCACAGCTCAAAGTGCCGATCGTTTCGGCGGGGGAAATCCGGCTGTCTTGGCCCTTCGCCTCCAGTGATTTCGTTTTGGAAGAGACCACCGTGCTCAGCGCGACTGCGTTGTGGACGCCCGTGCCAAAACCTCCGAAGGTGGAAGGAGGGAAACGCGTGGTCCGCATCGCCGCCGGCAGGTTAAGCCAGTTTTACCGATTGAGACAAGGCAAGGCCCCACTCACGACCATCAAAGAAACGTCCCCCGCCTCAGGGAAAGGTGACGTGGCAGTGACTCGCGAAACCATCCTGCGTTTCTCTTCCCCGCTGGCTTCGACGACGGTGGTAGGCAACGACCGGTTGTACGCCCAGTTTGGCGGCAGGCGGCTTCTGTCTCGCGTGGAACTCTCGACCGATCGCCTCACGTTGACCCTGTTTTATTTGGAACCGCTGCCGGGTCGGGCGCGGATTCGTGTGACGTTCAATGGCGATGGACTGAAGGACGGTGCCGGGCAATTCGTGGACGCCGACCGCAACGGTGAGGTCGGTGGAATATTTCTGCTCGACTTCGACACGCTCGCCAATGGAGGTGTGGCGGAAACGCTTGTGACCGGTCGTGTTTTCGCATCGGAACTCGCCCAGGCGATAGCGGCGCAAGGCTCATCTTTACCTTCAGAAATCGGGACCAGACAAGTGTTTTGAATCGGGCAATGTCAGCGGATGCTAGACGCCGTGCGCATGTGTGGTCGTTGGATCAGTAAAATTGTTTTGCAGCGAATCAGCGCCCGAACTATCGAGCCCGAGCCG
>CAMBEJ010000088.1 GCA_945865375.1 Akkermansia muciniphila
ATCGTGGGCGGGACTTGGTGCTCTTTCTGGGACGCAGAATGTGCGGGCTAAAGTTGAAAGAACTGGCGCGGGAATCAGGCTTGGCGGAATACGCCGGGGTGGCGATGGCTGTAAAGCGATATGAAGCCCTTCGCGACCGGGACCCCGTCGAACAGGCGTGCTTCAGACAAGTGGTTGAATTGTTGAATGTTAAGATGTGAGGCGGGCGGGGTCACACCCGGGTCCGCACGGTGGATGCCTCAAAAGTAATGGGGGCCGAATCATACGGGTGAATGGTGGGTATTATTCGTGCTCATAAAACATTGAAAGTGAAAAATTTACAAGGTATCAGTAGGCGTATGAAACAGAACGGAAAGGCCACTGTGAGGCACCAGGAAACATTCAGGTAAGGAGGGTTCAAGTTCTGCTACCCCAACCGCACTGGATTCCCACCTCGTGAACGCCCCTGTTGCTTCCTTGCCCACGGTTTCTCGATCCTCAGGATCATGAGTGATTCCTCGATTAAATCCGCGTCTCATAAGACGACGAACGAAGTGATGTTCGGTTTGATCACCTCCCGGATCGATGCCTCTTCGTCCGTTCTGGACTTTGGAGCGGGACACGGCCACATGTGCCAGCGTCTGGGAGAGTTTTTTGAACGCACCGGGGCTGATCCAAAGAAACACTTGGTTGCGTGCGAGATCACGCCCGAGGTCTTCCGCTACGAAAAGGTTGAGTGCCGAAAGATTGGCGTGAATTCAGAGATCCCATTTGCGGCAGAGAGTTTAAGCCTGATTTATGCGATCGAAGTGCTCGAGCACACTTTTCGACCCTACGATTTTTTCAACGAGGCTTATTCAAAACTACGCCCTGGGGGTTGGCTTCTATTTTCTGTGCCCAACTCGCTTCACTTCAAGTCCCGTCTCCTATTCTTGCTAACAGGTTTCGCGGAGATGTTTGGGCCACCCTCCACGGATGTCAAAAATGCCGGACGGATCTGCGGGCACATCATGCCGCTGAACTATGCTTATTTCGTCTATGGCCTAAAACGGCTTGGATTCGTGGACGTACAATTCCACAAGGACCGGAGCAAACGGAGTTCCTATGGCTTGGCGTTGATGTTTTATCCCATTCTCAGGTTGGCCTCTGCGTGGTATGATCGACGGCTCAAGGCCTACGATCACGAGGTGTGGCTTGAGAACCGGTCCGTGGTGAATCGCGTGAACCGGTTGGATATGCTTTCCTCGCGGAGTTGTATTGTGGTGGCGAGAAAGCCGTGCCGCTGAACTTTGGCGGGGTCCGGAGACTTTCGCTCTGGCAATCCTCAGGGAGTTTGTTAAAAGCCCCTATGCCGCTTCGTAAAGCTTCTTTGGATCGCGTCACGGGAGAGACCCGGATTGTGATCAAGTTGAACGTGGACGGAAAGGGCCAGAGCCGGATTCGGACGGGGATCCCCTTTTTCGACCACATGTTGACTTTGTTTGCAAAGCACGCGGTGCTGGATTTGCATTTGCGATGCCGAGGGGATCTCGATGTGGATGCGCACCACACGGTTGAGGATGTCGGGATCACTCTAGGGCAGGCGTTTGCCAGAGCGTTGGGGGAGAAGAAAGGGATCCGACGTTACGGCGCGGGATTTGATCCGAGAAACCCTTGGACTGGAGAGTCGTATGTACCTATGGACGAAACCCTTGCAAGATGTGTGATAGACTTCTGTGGAAGGCCCTGTTTGGTTTGGAAGGGGCTGGATGGCATGGCTTACCGGAGGCTGAGCGGGCAGGAGAAGACCCAGGACATGTCTTCCTCCTTTCGTTTTGGTCTTGCGCGCGAGTTTTTTCAGGGGTTTGCTAACGAAGCACGGTGTGCGTTGCATCTTGAACTTTTGTATGGTGAGGAGCCGCACCACGTGGTGGAGGCGTTGTTTAAATCATTCGCCAAGGCGGTGGATTTTGCGTGTCAAATGGATCTTCGAGTCGCGGGAGTGGTTCCCAGCACTAAAGGAGTGCTTTGAAATTCCTGCTGAAATGCCACTTGAGGTTCGCGATGAATAGTCTCATGGAGGGAACCGTCTAAGGCATGTCGCAGCGTATAGACTATCCGTCGTTGGAGGATGTGGGTTTGGTCGCTGCGTCGAAGCGGGGCGATCTGATGGCTTTTGAAGAGTTGGTCGCCCGGCATCGCGATAAAGTTTTTGCGCGTGCGTTGAGCATGGTACGCAACCCTGATGAGGCCATGGACCTCTCCCAGGAAGCTTGGGTGAAGGCGTGGCAGCGCTTGGTGCAGTTCCAGGGCGATTCGAGTTTCTTGACTTGGATGACTCGGATTGTGATCAACCTTTGCCTGGACTATTTGCGGCGGCAACAGCGGACCCGATCGGAGTCCCTGGAGCAGTTGGAAGAGGACAGCGGCGGGGTCGAGAGGCAGATGCCTCCCGTGGAAGCGAGACCCGCCGAGAATCTTGACAGGCAAGAACTTAGGAAGCGGATTGACGTGGCGTTGGCGCAGTTGAGCCATGAGCACCGGACGGTGTTGATTTTGCATGAATTTGAGGGTTTGGAATATAAGGAAATTGCGAAGCGCATGGAGTGTTCGACTGGCACAATTATGTCGCGATTGTTTTACGCCCGTCGAAAAATGGCTGTTTTGCTAAGCGAAGTAAGGAAGGAAGGCTATCTATGAATCCGGACCGATCGGACTTGAAGCAGGCGTTGGGTCTGCAAGCTTATGTGGACCGAGAGATTTCCGCCAGGGAACGCTGCCGCGTCGAAGCTGTTATGCTGAAGGACCCCAAGGCGCGCGATCTAGTCCGTTCTTTGGGTGGCATCTCCGAATTGATCCGAGCAGGAGAGCCCGAGGCGTGTTTGACGGAGAGCCGGGAATTTTATTGGTCGGCCATTGAGCGTCAGATTCGAAGGGAGGCGGTGGTCAGCCAGGATTCTCGGGGCTTCGCGGGTTGGGTCCGGGGTCACGGTTGGTTGCGTTGGGCATTACCCGCCCTGGGAGCGGTTGTGGTGGGTGTCCTGCTGCTCGTGTTGCAGCCCTCGGGTTGGCGATCGGCGACGGTTGCGGCCCTCAGTCTGAACCGCGAAGTCGAATCGGTATCCGAGGACACGTCCACGTTCACGTTCCGCTCCGTGCATTCCGGCATGTCGGTCGTCTGGGTTCAGGTTCGTCAGGATTTCTAGTTTACGCGGTGGTTGATTTGTTTCAGATTCATTCGACATGAGCAACACGCGGGGTCCAATCACGTTGACGTTGGCGCTGGTGTGCGCCGTTTTGGGGTTTTGCATTCCATCAGGGCGCGCTGCCGAGAAGGACCTGAAGTTCGAGGCCAAGCTCATCTGGGGCACGGATGACATCAAGACCAAGGCGAAGGATCTTAAGGAGCTTGACCCAAAGATTCTGGAGAAACTTCGGAGTGTTTTCAAATGGAAGCACTACTTCGAGATTGAGACCAAGAAGGAGATCGTTGTCGCACAAGGTGCCCGAAACAAGGTCAAGATGAGTGCAAAATGCGAGCTGGAGATTGCCAATCTCGGGGAAAACCGGGTTGAAGTGACTTTGTTTGGAGAGGGCAAGCGGGTTGTCAACGATAAGCAGACAGTGACGCCAGGGCAGTTGATGGTCTTGGGGGGAGATCGTCACGACGCGACCGCGTGGTTCGTGGTTTTGATCCCGTCGAAGTGAAACAACGGGTCCGGGCATTTGTTGGGAGGGAACACTGCCGAGTGTGGGACGCGATTCGGGGCCACGGATTTTCGGGGGATGTCCGCCGTTGCGGCAGCGTTTTGGATTGCGGTAGAGCCCTCTATCGGTTTCGACGGTGATGAGTCAGCTCGACGCCTTCGAAAACCTGGCGGTTGGCGGGCTGCTCCATGGCAAAGGCTGCGGCTCAGGTGGGGTGAGTGAGGTTCGTGGGAAGTGCCTGACCGTTGCGTTGGATTGGATGCCACGGCTGCGATTTTTGGATGTCTTCCTTATTCAGTTGCACGCCATGAGCGAGTTCGCGTACCTTTTTTCCCCTGTGATTTCATGAAAGTTTACATTGACGGAAAATTCTTCGATGAGAAGAACGCCAAAATATCGGTGTTTGACCATGGGCTGCTCTACGGCGATGGGGTTTTTGAGGGCATACGCGCCTACAACGGGCGGGTTTTTAAATTGAAAGAGCACGTCGAGCGCCTTTTCTATTCTGCGAAGGCGATTTTGTTGACGATCCCGATGACTCCCTCGCAAATTTCGGCTGCTGTCGTGGCGACCTGCCGAAGGAACAAGATCAAGGATGGCTACGTTCGATTGGTGGTGACGCGTGGCATCGGCACCCTTGGATTGAACCCGAACCGGTGCAAGCAGCCGTGTGTCGTGGTCATCGCGGACAAGATCCAATTGTATCCCGAAAAGATGTATCAAGAGGGCATGGAGATCGTCACGGTGCCCACGACCCGGAATCTGCCGAACGCCCTGAATCCAGCCATTAAGTCGTTGAACTATTTGAACAATATCCTCGCGAAGATCGAGGCAAACAACGCTGGCTGCGAGGAAGCGGTGATGCTGAATTCGCTGGGTTACGTCGCGGAGTGCACGGGGGACAACATTTTCATTGTTAAAGGCCGGCAGTTGATGACCCCTCCTCTCTCAGCTGGGGCTTTGTATGGGATCACACGGGGGATTGTTTTAGAGATGGGCCGTGAGGCGGGTTTGACGACTGGGGAGCCGGATCTGACGCGCTACGACCTCTACAATGCGGACGAGTGTTTTCTGACAGGAACCGGAGCGGAGTTGATTCCGGTCGTCAAGATCGACGGGCGTCTTATTGGCGATGGAAAGCCGGGTCCTGTGACGCTTGACTTTGTGAATCGATATCGAACGGTCACCCGCTCATCGGGCGAGCCGATTTGAAGGTCGTTGGGCTGCTTCCTTGACTTAGGCCCTCCCTGAGTCGATATACGGGGTAGTGAGTTGGTTAGTAAGGTATGCTTTGCAATGTGTGTAAGGAAAATGAAGCCACGGTGCACCTGACTCAGATGATCGAAGGGAAGATCAAGAAGGTGGACCTCTGCGAGCCGTGTTCGAAGTCAAAGGGCGTTGACGACCCCACGGGGTTTTCTCTGGCTGACCTGCTGCTCGGACTGGGTGCCGCGCAGGAGTCGCAGGCGGCGACGCCGGGGTTGGAGTTATCGTGCCCTCAATGCGGCCACACGCAGGCTGATTTCAAGAAGTCGGGTCGGCTGGGTTGTCCGAGGTGTTACGAGGTTTTCAGGGAGGGGCTTGAGGGACTCCTGAAGAGCATGCATAAAGGAACTAAGCACGTGGGTAAAGTGCCGTTATCCCTCCAAGAGAACAAGACCATGAAGGAGCGTTTGAAGGCGTTGCAAGGGGAGCTCGAAGCGGCGGTGTGTCGCGAGGATTTCGAAAGCGCGGCGACGTTGCGGGACAAGATCAAGCAAACGAGTGACCGTTTGCAGAGCTTGCCAGTCGCCCAACCCGAGAGCTGATGAGTTCCACGATTCATGACTTCCTCATCCCTGCCGGGGAGGCTGCCAAGCGATCCGGGCCGGCCGACAAAATCGTACTTTCGAGCCGGGTCAGGCTTGCGAGGAACCTGAAGCAGTTTCCATTTCCCGGCACGGGCAAGAAGAGCGACCGCCTCAAGGTGTTGGACGTCCTACGGCCGGCGGTGGAAGGGCTGCCTCAGATGGCTGAGCGGTTTTCCGACACGCTAGATAATCTGACGCCGATGGACAAGCAGATCCTTGTGGAGAGACATTTGGTGAGCCGGGAGCATGCGGCAAAAGGGGCTGGAAGCGGGTTGGTCATCAACCGGGAGGAAACCTTGTGTGTGATGATCAACGAGGAGGACCACCTGAGAATGCAATCCCTCCGTCCAGGGTTGCAGCTTCGGGAGGCATGGCGAACCTTGGACAACGTGGATTCGGCATTGGAAGGCCCCCTGGATTTCGCTTTTTCATTCGAGCTAGGCTATTTGACCGCTTGCCCGACGAACCTGGGAACGGGCATCCGGGTGAGCGCCATGCTGCATCTACCGGCGCTGGTGTTATCCGAGCAGATCAACCAGATCATCCAGGCCGTGAACAAACTTGGGCTTGCGGTTCGAGGGCTCTATGGAGAAGGCACGGAAGCTCTCGGGAACGTGTTTCAAGTGTCGAACCAGATGACCTTGGGCGAAACCGAGAGCGACATCGTTGAACGCATCAACAAGGTGCTGGCGCAACTCATCGATCACGAGGAGAACGCGCGCGCCTCGTTGCTCGAGAAGAAGCCGAGCATGCTTTTCAACCATGTTGGCAGGGCCTATGGCATCGTTGCCAACGCCCATTGTATTTCGTCGAAGGAGACGATGAATTTGTTGTCTTTGATGCGTTTGGGAGTGGATCTTGGATTGTTCCCTGGGGTTCAGCGGTCTTTGGTGGATGAACTTTTCGTCATCACGCAGCCTGCCCATTTGCAGCTCGGTCTTTCTGAGAAATTAACGGCTGAGGAGCGTGATCTCGCGCGCGCGGACATGCTGAGGGAAAGGCTGAAGCAGGTGCGACGTCCTGCCCAGAGTGTTTCGGGCGGTGGCAGTGGCGGTGGCGGAGCGGACAAACCGAGCAAAACATAGATGTTGAGGGCGTTGTTATGAGCGATGAAGCGATGAATAATTTTACCCCGCGGGCGCAGCAGGTGCTGGCTTTGGCCCGGAAGGAGGCGGACCGTTTCAACCATAATTTTGTGGGAACGGAGCATCTGCTGCTGGGCTTGATCAAGCTAGGCCAGGGCGTTGCGGTGAATGTTCTACAGAAGCTTGGCCTGGATCTTGAGACAGTGCGCATGGAGGTTGAGAAGCAGGTGGGCACAGGGCCGGATCAGAAGATGATCGGGAATATCCCCTACACTCCAAGGGTCAAAAAAGTGCTGTCGCTGGCGGCGCGGGAAGCGAAGGCTCTCAATCATACGTACGTCGGAACCGAGCACATCCTGCTCGGGCTTCTCCGCGAGGGAGATGGCGTTGCGGCGAGGGTATTGAAGAATCTGGATGTGGACATCGAACAGGCTCGGCAGGAAATTTTGAAGGAGTTGGATCCGAATTTTGCGACCTCCGACGATTCAGCCACGCCAGCCGGGGGAGGCGGCGCCGAAGGGCAGGACAAGGCTCAGGAGAAGAAGGGAGAGATGAAGACCCCTGCTTTGAAAGCGTTTGGGCGGGATCTCACCGAGATTGCCAGAAAGGCGGAGTTGGACCCGGTCATAGGACGCAAGAACGAGATCGAACGAGTCATCCAGATCTTGTGCCGCCGCACGAAAAACAACCCTGTTTTGCTGGGTGAAGCCGGGGTCGGAAAGACCGCAATTGTGGAGGGGCTTGCCCAGGAGATTGCAAGAGGGAATGTTCCCGACCTGCTCCGTGAAAAGCGTGTGATCACGCTGGATCTGGCGTTGATGGTGGCGGGGACAAAATACCGCGGCCAGTTTGAGGAGCGGATCAAAGCCGTGATGGATGAGATCCGGCGGGCCAAGAATATTATTTTGTTCATCGATGAAATGCACACCATCGTGGGAGCTGGCTCTGCGGAAGGCACGATGGACGCCTCGAATATCATCAAACCGGCGCTCAGCAGGGGCGAGATGCAGTGCATTGGGGCCACGACGCTGAACGAGTATCGAAAATACATCGAGAAGGATGCCGCGCTCGAGCGTCGGTTCCAGAGCGTCCGGGTGGAAGCGCCGTCCGTGGATGAGGCTATTTTGATTTTGAAGGGGTTGCGTTCGAAGTATGAGGACCACCACAAAGCCGAATTTACAGACCTGGCAATGGAGGCTGCGGTCAAACTTTCCGAGCGTTATCTTACGGGGCGCTTTTTACCGGACAAAGCGATCGATGTGATGGATGAGGCGGGTTCCAGAGCACGGATCGGAGCCATGACACGTCCGCCTGAGGTCAAGGATATGGAGGTGGACATCGAGCAGATCAAGGCCCGCAAAGAGCGGGCCATCAAAGAGCAGGATTTTGAAGGTGCCGCAGCCATGCGCGACAAGGAGAAGCAGGCCAAGGAAAAACTGGAGAGCGTTCTAAGGGAGTGGAAATCGGCTCGGGAAGAAAAGCGGGTTCGCGTGACTGAAGATGACATGATGCACGTGGTTTCCAAGTGGACCGGGATTCCTCTGCATCGCATGGAGCAGGGTGAGGCCCAGCGGTTGCTGGAGATGGAGTCGCAACTGGCCAAGACAGTCGTGGGACAAGAGGTGGCGGTCACGGCGATGTGCAAAGCGTTGCGGCGATCGAGGGCGGATTTGAAGGATCCGAAGCGACCGATCGGCACATTTGCGTTGCTGGGGCCGACAGGTGTGGGCAAGACACTTTTGGCGAAAACTCTAGCCGAGCACATGTTCGGAGATTCCAAGGCTCTCATCCAGTTGGACATGAGCGAGTATATGGAAAAGTTCACCGTGTCGCGACTGGTGGGTTCGCCCCCAGGCTACGTGGGCTACGAGGAGGGGGGCCAGTTGACGGAACAGGTCCGCCGCAAGCCCTATTCGGTGGTGCTGTTCGACGAAATCGAGAAGGCGCATCCGGACGTGATGAACATGCTTCTTCAGATACTGGAGGAAGGCAAACTGACAGACAATGTTGGGCGGGTTGTGGATTTTAGGAACACCATCGTCCTGTTGACTTCGAACGTGGGCGCGGATGTCATCCGAAAGCAGTCAACCATTGGTTTTGGGGTCGCGAGTGAGGGGTCCGAGTATGAGAAGATGCGCGAAAAAATCATGGAAGAAGCCAAGAAAGCGTTTCGTCCAGAATTTCTGAACCGTTTGGACGATGTGATTGTTTTCCGCTCTTTAACGAGGGCGGACCTGACCACAATTTTAGATTTGGAAGTGGAGAAGGTGGAGCGGCGTCTGAAGCACAGGAACATTCGATTGGCCATGGACGAAAAAGCCAAGGATTTTGTCTTGACCAAAGGGTATGATCCGATCTACGGGGCGCGCCCTATGCGCCGGGCGGTGGAAAGGTGGTTGGAGGATCCGTTGGCGGAGGAATTGCTGCGCGGGAACATCCATGAAAATGAGCCTATCCAGGTGACCATTGAGGGGGAGAAGCTTGTCTTCAATCAGAAGGCCGCCCCAGCGGCCGCATTGTCGAGCTAGGCACCTGATCCCAACTAGGCACACATCGAGAGAAACTGCTTAATCAGAACAGACTGCGTTGCCGGATATTTTGAGAAGAGATTATGGCAGCGTCACTTTGGCTCGCCCGTATATTCCTCCTGATCCTATGCGCTGCTGCGGGTTATGCGGTCAGCCAGGTGCGGCCCGAAATGCTGGCCGGGGGCCCCTGGTGGACAGCGATCGGCTTTGGTTTTGGGGGGGTTCTCATCGCGCTTGATGAGATGGTCAAAGGGATTTCTCTCCGCGCGTTTTCTGCGATGACTTTTGGGTTGTTGCTGGGCAGTCTCATAGCTTGGATGGTGGATCAATGCCAGCTTTTCGTGTACGTCGATGAGCGGCCAACCAGATGGCTTATTCGGTTGGGACTTTTTATTGGTTTCAGCTACCTGGGAATGGTTCTTGCGATCAGAAGCAACAAGGAAGATTTCTCGTTGATCATCCCTTATGTGCGTTTTGCATCACAGGCCAAGCCCGATGAATTGTTGTTGCTGGACACGAGTGTGATCATCGACGGACGGATTGCGGATCTGATGGAAACGCGGTTTTTGGAAGGGACGGTTGTGGTCCCGCGTTTTGTACTCAAGGAGCTGCAGCAGGTTGCCGACTCGAATGACGGAGTTCGACGAGCCCGTGGGCGGCGTGGTTTGGAGGTGCTCAGCCGGATCCAGAGAAGCCTGGGGAACGATGTGAAAATTCATGAGGGCGACATCCCTGAGGAGCAAGATGTGGACGCCAAGCTGGTGCGGTTGGCGAAGGTCCTTGGAGCGAAGCTGTTCACCAACGATTACAACCTTGGAAAGATCGCCGAGTTGCAATCTGTCCGGCATGTGAATATGAATGAGGTCGCGGCTGCGATGAAAAAGGTCGTCATCCCCGGTGAGAATTATTCGCTCCGTCTGCTGCGAGAGGGCAAGGACAAAGGGCAGGGGGTTGGGTACTTGCCGGATGGAACCATGGTGGTCGTGAACCAGGCGCAAGCCATGGTTGGCCAGCAAGTGGAGGTCGAGGTCTTGAGTTTGATCCAGACTAGCGCGGGAGTGATTGTCTTTGCCGACCTCAAGTCTCCTTCGCCGCGAAGGGGTCTCCAAGAAGGAGTTTAGAGTTGTCGAAGCAACCGTTAGTCCCGCTGCTCTCCGTAATTTTATGAAAACAGTATTTTCCTCGTTTAACTCAGCGGAGGCCCAGTTGGTGTGGTCAAGGCTCGATGCGGCGGGATTCCCCGCGGAGGTGGCCAATGAGATCACTTCGATGACCATGGAAGGCTATTCGCTGGCTGCCGGCGGGATTTTAGTCCAGGTCCCTGATGATCGGGAGGCTGAGGCGCTCCTATTCTTAAAAGATCAGGGTCCAGGTCTGGATCCGGGCAACGACGAGGAAACAGCTTCACGGGATCGTGATTGATAATGGATAGCGGAAACGGAAACGGATAAGGGATGAGTCGCGGCCAAGCAAACCGGGTGGGTTTAAGAGGAGGAAAGTGGGCGAGCCTCAACGCTGGAGCCCTGTCCGCCTTGCGTCGTGCTGTGCCTGGGGATGAACTGGTTTTTGATTTGGAAACCCGCCGGCTGCACTCAGGCGATAAATGGTTCGCCTCATCCCTGCCCGATGGCGTGGTGCTGGCGCGCAGTCAAAAAACGGTTTCCAACCTGATGCGGTGGGCCGCACGGTATGGGATTGCTGTGACGCCGCGAGGTGCGGGATATGGGTATGTGGGAGGGTGTGTGCCGGTTGCTGGTGGGATTGTGGTCTCACTCGCAGGGATGAACCGGATCAAAGAAATTCATTCGCGGGATTTCGTGGCGGTCGTGGAGCCTGGCGTGATCACAAAGCAGTTGCAGGACGCCGTGATCGCGAAAGGCTTATTTTTCCCTCCTGATCCTGCCAGCCGAGCCGATTGCAGCATTGGAGGGAATATTGCGACCAATGCCGGAGGGCCGAGCTGTTTGAAATATGGAGTGACCCGGGATTATGTGCTGGGCTTGGAAGTGGTGCTCGCGGATGGCAGCGTCGCGAAGGTGGGAGGGAGAACTCACAAGAACAAGACAGGATTCGACCTCACACGATTGTTCGTCGGGTCGGAGGGAATTCTTGGAATTGTGACGGAGGCGATCTTGAAGCTCCTGCCTCGGCCTCCGTACAGGGCTTGTTTGAGTGCGGGATTTGCTCATACGGCCGAGGCGGCTCGAGGGATTGAGGCGATCTTTGGAGCGGGATATTTGCCATCTGCGCTGGAGGTTGCGGATGGTTTGACGCTCGAGGCGGCGCGCAAGTGGACTGGGAGCAAGTTATTGGATGGGTGTCAGGCGCATCTGTTGGTGGAGCTGGATGGCCAGAAGACTTCGGTGCAACGGGAGATTCGGGAACTGGTCCAACTCGTGAAAACCCTGGGGCCCGTGTTTTTAAGAAAAGCGATGGGGTCAGAGGACTGTGAATCACTCTGGAAGTTGCGGCGGGAGTTTTCCTACGCCCTTCGGGACACCGGGTTGACCAAGTTGAACGAAGATGTTGTGGTGCCCCGGGGTCGGCTTGTGGATTTGTTTAACTTTGCAGGTTTGTTGCAGCGACGGCATGGATTTCCTGTGGCTTGTTTTGGACATGCAGGCGACGGCAATATCCATGTCAATGTGATGGTGGACATGAACCAGCCCGGGGCGAGGGAGCGAAGCGAAGCGGCGTTGGACGATTTATTCAAACAGGTCTTAAAGTGGGAAGGAGCGATCACGGGCGAGCATGGCATCGGGCTCGCGAAGAAGCGGTGGTGGCCCCAGGCTGCCAGCCCCGTTGTCCGCCGGATCCATAAATCCATCAAGGACGCCTTGGATCCATCCGGGATCCTCAATCCGGGCAAGTTTGTTGAGTAAACCTGGCTACGGAACCAGAGCCGCAGGGGAGCTGGCTGTGTGTGTGGCTCCTTCCATGCTCAGGCCTCTTTTATCGCCGCTTTCAAAGAGGCAAGGTAATGTTCCAAGCTGTGGCGGCTAAGAAACCGATTTCTCATCGTTGAGGCCTCCTCCTTTTCGATGACGTTGAGGAGTGCCTGGGCGACCTGTTCGGACGACTTCACATCCACGAGGCCGGCATAATTTTCCGGCATCATTTCGGGGATGGATCTCCACCGTGTAGAAATAACTGGCAGGCCGAATGCCATCGCTTCGATAAGATTTACGGGCTGGCCTTCCATCGGATAGAAGGTTGGGAAGCAAAACACATCAGCCGCCGCTAGCAGGTCGAGCTTTTCGTCGCCGGAAACGAACCCGATGTAAGTCACCGCTCCTTTCGCGCCTGGAAGTGAGAGACGACCATTGAGATCTGATTCATCTTGGGCCGTGTAAAATTTTCCTGCGACAGTCAGAAGGAACCTGAAAGGCGAGTTCTTGCGACGGAGCAACTCGTTGGCGGTCAGAACGCCGTCCACGGCTTGGAAGAGGCCCTTGTCGTGCGTGCAGAGAGCCAGGAACAACACGCGGATCGTTGCGGCGGCCTGTTGTAAGGGTTCCTGTTCCGGATCTGCGGCAGGGATGCCCGCTGCCAGGCGGACGCGGGCTGCGCACCTCTTTTTCCGAAGAGGCAGAATCGCGGCGTCGAAGTGGGGACAAGGGTCAGGGATCCCGTTGGCGATTACGGAGATTTTCTTGGGTCCAAACTTGGCCCCATCAGCCGCGTTGTAGCGCGAGAGCACAATGCTCAGGTCCACGCCTCCCAGAAGGATCTTGGAGACCCGGTTAAACACGGGCGGAGCCTGAGTTTCCAGCCAATCCCCGAGCCCGACGGAATGCCAGTGGAAAATAAATTTCTTGAAGAATGGGCGGCACAGGATCATCACCACCCAATCCCGAAGTACAGGCAGACGCATCCCGGGCGCAGGCACGTAGTAGAAGTGGGTGATTCCATGAACAAATCGAAGGCGCACGGCCTGAAGGCAGTAGAGCATGACGAGCAGGGCTTTGAGGGGTCGAAATCCGCCGATGTCCTCGACCCCCTTTGAGAACCTCGCGTCGACGTGCCAGCAGAGGATGGCTTCCGGTGAAGGCTTCTCTGATCGAAACCCATCCCACATGAGTTTGACCATGTAGCTTTGGCCGTGATGCGGAGGAGGGACGTGCGCAAAGATGAGTAATTTAACGGGGAACGAATTCACGTTTGAGCCAACCGTGGGTGGGGGAGTTAGGGGGGATTCAGAGGTTGAACGAACCATGCGAGAGTCTTTTCACTGGGACATCCAAGAGGGAGAGGGCGGTCGCCGCATTTCGGAGTGCTGATACCAACGCTTTCAGCAACGGGTCCGGATCGCCCCTCCACACCGCCGCGATCTGGATGGGGTCAAAGCCTGGCAGCGGGATGGGTCGAACGCCTGCCCTATGTTTCTGGCCTGGTATCGCGACCGTGAGGCCGAATCCGAAACCCTGGCTCACGTAGACTTCGATCAGCTCGATCGTGGTGACTTCGATTCTGACGCGCCAGGTGATTCCCCGCTTTTGGAGGCCGCTGGCAAATTGCTTTACCAGCGGCTGCCTTTCCGGCAAACCAATCAAGGGTTCGCTGATCGGGTCCATTCGCCACAGATCTTCGGCGGACTTGATCTTGCTCTTTGCAGGGGCCAGGAGGAGGAGGGAAAGTTCAATCAATTTCTCGGACGTGAGATCCGAGTCAGAAGGGCCATCGAGGATCGTCACTGCGAGGTCGATCTCACGGTTTCGCAGGAGGATGTCTATTTCGGGTTGGACGGCCTCATGAAGGGTGAATCGCAGATCGGGGTATTCTTGCTTGAGCGACATCAGGATCGTCGGCAGGTGAGACTTTAGAACCGGGGAAGACGCGGCGATGCGGATCAGTCGGCCGGAGTTTCCACGCAATCTGGCTTCAACGCTGTCCAGGTTTTCAAAGAAGGGCCGGACGAACTGGAACAGGGAGTCGCCTGCTGGGGTCAGCTGAAATGGACGGCGGCGGAAGAGGGGTTTGCCGAGGCTTTCTTCGAGGGCGATAATCTGGCCGCTGACGGCGGGTTGTTGTATCCCGTATGGCATGTGGCGTACCGCTTCGGTGATGCCTCCGTGCCTGGCGACAAAGTAGAAGAGTTCGAGATGATGAATGTTGAGCATTGCCGCGCTCGACTTCTGAGTGCGGACGAGAGTTTGCGCCAGTCCTGCGTGGGAGGCAAGTTTTGGAAATGGTTCGGATGATTTTTCGAACGGCTCTTCTCACGTCCAGCCCCGGCCGAAGCGTCCCCTTAATTCGGAGTTCTGAATTCGATCTAAAAAACTGAGAACTGCTGGCGCCCGCGAAACACGAGTTGCGCCCGCGACAAGATCGACTTACTTATTGTCTCGAAACGACCGAATCTATGGGAACAACGAACCAGTCGAGCCATCCTGCGCGGCTTTATGCGGCGAAAGCCTTTGGGCCACCTAACCCTGGGACGCCGCTGCCGGGCGGTCTGGAAGTGGGCTCGGAAGAGGTTCGTTTTGTGCGAGGTGAGGAATGCTTGGAACTGCCCCTGCTGGGATTGAAGCTGGAGATGGGCGGGTGGGATTCGAGCCAGGCCGTCCTGACCCACTCCGACTGTCCTGGGTGGTCTGTTTACGTGACGGATCTTTCTTTTCTCGAGGATCCACTTTGCACTGCGCATCCGGGTCTCAAATCCCAGGCGGCGGTGGCTTCGAGGAAGAAAAATGGAGGTCGCAAGATTTGGATTCTAGCGGCGGCGGTCAGCCTGGTGTTGATCGTTCCGATTGTGCTGCTGGTGATGAATCGGGGTCGGCTGGCTCGCGCGCTTGCCGAAAAGGTGCCGGTTGAATGGGAGCGCCAGTTGGGGGACCGAGTGTTTGAGCAGGTTCAAGCGAAGGGGGATATCACGGATGATCCGGAGTCGCTTGCCAGGCTCAAGAGGATCACGGTTCCTTTGCTGAAGGGCATTCCCGAGGCGAGGTTTACTTTTAAGTTTCACGTCAGCCGGGATACCAACATAAACGCGTTCGCATTGCCCGGCGGGCATGTGGTGGTGAACTCAGGGCTTTTGACCGCCGCGCGACGCTCCGAAGAAGTCGCTGGGGTTCTCGCCCATGAAATCGCGCACGTCACTCAGCGCCACAGCATCCGTAGCCTCATCGGATCGGCCGGCTTATCTCTGATGTTCCAAGCCCTGGTGGGTGATCAAAGCGGGCTGCTTGGGACTTTGACATCCGGCTCGCAATTTTTGCTTCAACAGAAGTATTCGAGAGATTTTGAGCGCGAGGCGGACGATGTAGGCTGGGAGTATTTGATCAAGGCAAAGATCGACCCGCGTGGGATGATCGAATTCTTCACCGTGTTGAAGGAGCTTGAGAAAAGCAATGCGGCGTTGGGCGCCATGAACGGCGCCCTCAACTTTGCGAGCACGCATCC
Source organism: Akkermansia muciniphila (assembly GCA_945865375.1). Classification (GTDB taxonomy): domain Bacteria; phylum Verrucomicrobiota; class Verrucomicrobiia; order Limisphaerales; family F1-80-MAGS106; genus F1-80-MAGS106. The sequence goes on from CAMBEJ010000088.1 coordinate 15,532, forward strand.
GGCGTCTCAGGAGCGCATCGACCGGCTTGAAGCGAAATGGAAAGCGACGTCCAATCGTTTGGGGTTCCAGCCCTTGGAGTGATCTGACTTAAAATGGAGTTCTCTCCTATTTTTGGGATGAAACCACGGACGTCTCGGCGAGGAGGCGGTCGATGATGGATTCGACGGTGATGCCCTCGGCCTCGGCGCGATAGTTAACGAGAAGGCGATGGCGCAGGACAGGTTTTGCGAGCGCCACCACATCGTCCCAGAGGGCGTGGGTGCGATCATGGAGCAGGGCGCGGACTTTGGCTCCGAGGATTAGATTCTGAGCGGCTCTGGTGCCCGCGCCCCAGTTCAGCCAGTCCGCCGCGAATGAGGCGCTTTGCGGTCGGCCGGGACGGCTCGCCGCCACCAATCGCACGGCGCGGCGGATGATGTCATCAGAGACCGGCACGCTACGGACCACCTTCTGGAAGTTGAGCACATCCTGGCCGGTGAAGATGGCCTCGATCGGTTCGGATGAGTGCGAGGTCGTGTTTTTGACCACCTGCATTTCTTCGTGTTCAGGGAGGTAATCGATGATCACATTGAACATGAAGCGATCCAACTGTGCTTCTGGGAGAGGGTAAGTACCCTCCATCTCTACCGGGTTTTGTGTCGCTAACACGAAGAACGGGTCAGGGAGCGAGTGCCGGATCCCCGCTGCCGTCACTTGATGTTCCTGCATGGCCTCGAGCAGAGCCGCCTGGGTTTTGGGCGGGGTTCGGTTGATCTCATCGGCGAGAACCATGTTTGCGAAGATCGGGCCTGGGATGAACGTCATTCTGCGGCCTGCCTCGGTTTCGGACAGTATCTCCGTGCCCGTGATATCGGCGGGCATGAGATCGGGCGTGAACTGAACACGCTGGAACTTGAGGTGAAAAATTTGAGATATGGACTTCACGAGGAGCGTTTTCGCCAGTCCCGGAGCGCCCGTAATGAGGCAATGACCTCCGCCCATGATCGCGACGAGGATCTGTTCGATCACATCATGCTGGCCCACGATGACCTTGGCGAGTTGTCGATGGATGGAGTCGCGCGCACTGGCTATTTGCTCGACAACGCGTTCTTCAAAATCGGTTTGACCGGCTGTGGGGGAGAGGGGTTGTTCCAAGGGAGGGATCTTTCTTTGTTATTGAGTTAATGCGTTTCCCGGGAGATGAGTGCGAGCAACTTGTGAGCTTCCAAGTAACGAGGAGCCTCTTCCAAGGCCATCAGAACATGGCGGCGCGCCCGGGAATCCTTCTTTTCGTGGAACAGTCGCGCGAGGTTGAAATGGGTCTCAGCAGGACGCGGGGGATCGAGCTTCAGCGCGGTCTGCAGGGCGAGCAGTGCCGCTGGGATGTCCTTCAGAGCTTCCGCTGCGTGGGCCAGCGCCACATAGGGTGCCGCTGAGAGCGGATCGATCGCTAGATGTTGCTCGGCGAAACGCCGCAAGGCCTCCCAATCGTGGCCGGCTTCCGCGATATCTATCAGACGGCGCAACGAGTCCAGGGCGTCCGATTCCATGGAAACAACCTGCTCCAACATCCGTCGCTCTCCATCGGTTTCCTTGAGCGCACGGTGTACTCTGGCTAGAAGAATTTGAGGCGTTGATCCGCCTGTGGGGCCCTTGTACAGGGTCAGAATTTTCTCCAACTCCACCTTGGCCTCCGTCCACTGTTTGGCTTCGACCAGTTTTTGGGCTTTTTGAACCAGCACGTGGTAATTTTTAGGATGCAAAGTCGCCCAAGCCTCGCGGTCGCCGCCCAGCTTGGAGAAACCGGGCTTCGATGTGTCGAGGCCGGGGGCGAGAGTTTTCGCCATTTCTTTCGCGTGTTTTTCGAATTCGGTCTCCAACTCCTTGAGGGAGCCGTAGCGTGACTCGATGGACAGGTTGATCTCCTTCCCATCGCGCAGGTCGTTCAGAAGTTCTTTCAACGCTGGGAACCCCGAGCGTTTGACGAGGAACTCGATGACCAACCCTGCCTGGAAGTAAGCGAACTGGAGGTGTTCGTTGCTCTCCGGGGTCAGGAAAGCGGAGCTCATTTTGCTGAGGGGGGCGAGCTGACCCTCCAGAATCATGTCGCGGAACTTCAAGTCCATGGCGTGTCCCCAGGTGGAATTTGCCTGACGCTCTTCGTAAACCGAAATCCCCTCGCTCAACCACCGGGGCATCCGGTTGCGTGTCATGGTCAGGGTGATGACATGGCAGAACTCGTGCCAGATCACTGCTTCCCAGTTCGCAGGGTTGGCTGTCGTGGTCGCGGGACTGTTTGCGGTGACGACGCGCCCGAAGCAAACTCCAAGAAACCCAGGGTTGTCAGGCATCCCGAATGTGCGAACAGCGAAGTCTTTTGAATCATTAAAAACTTCAATGTAGGTGGGATCGTCGAGAGTGACACCGTATTTTTCAACCAACCTGCTTCGCGCTTTCTCCAGCAACCCGAGCAGGTGATTGCCGTACACATCCGCCTCATGGGTTGTCATCCGCACCTGGAAGTGGGCGTTGGTGAGCACGGCGAACTTCGCCATGGCATCGCGCAGCGTGGTCAAGTTGTACGCGGCCACCTGATAGCCGTCCTTCTTGTGGACCGTCTCAGCAAGATCCCAGCCTTCCTTCGCGTTTCCCAGCCGAAGTAGATCCTGGGCGAGCTGCAACTGGGCAGGCAGGTATTCCTCGTCGAAAAGGAGGGCCTGCCTTTGATGTTCCGCGCCCTCCTTGAACCGGTACTTTTGGGAGAGCTTGAGCCCGATCACGAAATCCACGCGCGGGTTTGTTCTCCACTGCGACAGGGCAGTTTCACGGGCCTTTTGCTCCTCTTCTGGGTGGTTGCGGAGGAAGGCCAGGACAGCCCGATAGGCCCATGCCTCCGGATGTCTGGGGTGGACCGCGATGGCCTTCTCCAAAAACTTTTCGGCCTCGGCGTATTGTTCGGCGTCGATGGCATGGTCGGCTGTGAGCAGGAGGCTTGGAATGTGATGGGGGTTGGTTTCGAGGGCGTCGGTCAACGGTTTGGCCATCTTGGAGCGGTTCCCTGAGGACAAAGATCGAGCCAAGCCATGATTCAGATCCGGGTCTCGGGGGTGCTTGGCAAGGCCCCCACGAAACCATTCGGACGCCAGTGCGAAATCGGATTTTTCGAGCGCAAGCTGGCCGCCCGCGAGATAGACATCGCGGTAATCCGGTGCCCGTCGTTTGGCTTGGTTAAAGAAGTTTTCCAGAACGAGCCGAGGCTCGATCGACATCTGGATAGCCGCCTGGCCGATGGCGACCAAGTTGGTCGCGTTGTCACGAGAACGAGGGCCGGACATCGATCCCAGTTCTTGGAGCATGTCGCGTGCGAGCTCTTTGTTTCCGGTTGCCATCGCCAATTCGTGACCCGCGATTCGGATTCGCAGCCCATAGGACGAAAAATCGTCCACTGCCTTTTCCAGGGCCTTTCGAGCTGCGTCGAGGTTCCCCGTGATGAGGTTCCCCCGGATGAGAATCAGGCGCCAGTCCTCGACACGCTTTTGAGCTTTGGCACCTTCTTCGGCGAGTTTGATCGCTTCTCCGTAACGGCCTTCGACGTACGCAGTCCAACACTCGGACCACTCGACGGCTTGTGCCGGCGCGGCCGCCAGGAGCAGGCCCATGGCGAGGGCGACAGCCCTGCGTGCGTAAATCTGTAACTTGAAGCGATTTGACATGCGATGGAGGCCTTTTCATGTTGGTAGTCGATGAAACTGCGGTTGGCAAGCCGGACCGTCTCTGAACCCCAGCTCATATTTTTTGGGGATGCTTCATCAACGGCGGCTTGCATGCTGCTTTGTTCCGTCAGATAATAGCTCGTGTTTGCTCTCCTAAGCCGGGTCGGCAACGGCATCGGGTTCAATAGATTCGGACCTGTTGCCTGGTTGATCCTTTTCTCGATGACCGCCGGTTGCGCTCGTTTTCCGAAGCCGGGAACTGCGCTGCGCCGCGATGGGGACGAAATCGTGGTGGCGGGAAACTTCTTCCACACGGGAACAAGGGTCGTGACCTGGATGGACCCAGGAGGGTATGACGCGTATCGCGTGGAGCGACGGTTTGCCACGCTGGCGCAGTCCTCGTGGGAGACAACACGAGGTGCTGTGGCGGCGTTGACCACGCCGAATCGGTATGGGTTGCGACGCGAAGGACTGACGCCGGAGCAAGTGGAACGGTTTCGAGGTGGCGGTTGGGATATGGCTTCGTTAATGGCAACGATCGATCAATTTGTTCTGCATTTCGACGCCTCGGGGACCAGTCGGCAATGCTTCAAGGTGTTGCATGATCAGCGCGGGTTGAGCGTCCATTTTCTACTCGACCTCGACGGCACCCTGTATCAGACACTCGATCTCAAGGAACGCGCATGGCATGCCACGACCTCAAACACCCGGAGCATTGGGATCGAGATTGCCAACATCGGGGCGTTTCAACTGGGAGATGAGGGACCTCTCGAAGAGTGGTATCAGGTCGACGCCAGCGGTTGGCCCCGGATCGTCGTGCCCTCGAGGCTGGGTGATCCGGGCCTCCTAACGCCGAATTTCGTCGCGCGTCCAGCGCGTCGGGAACCGGTGGCAGGAACTATCCAGGGGCAACGGCTGCGGCAGTATGATTTGTCGCCTGAGCAATACGCTGCTTTGAGCAGGCTGGTTGCGACTCTCTGCGAAGTGTTTCCAAAAATCCGGTGTGACTATCCCCGCGACAGCCAAGGCCGATTGGTCACCCAAAAGCTGGCGGATGAGGTTCTGGCTGGCTACCGTGGACTTCTTGGCCATTATCACATCCAGACCAACAAAGTCGATCCAGGTCCGGCGTTCCAGTGGGACAAGGTCGTGCGCGATGCGCGGCGGTTCCGGCATTGACCCTGAATCTTGTGGCAACATCATTATGGCTAAAAAACTGCTAATCATCACCGACGACGCGGGAGAATCTTACGAAATTCTTTATGCGTATCACCGTTTTCTGGAGGCGGGCTGGGAGCCCAGGATCGCGGCCACTCAGAAAAAATTATTAAATGCTGTGATCCACGATTTCGCTCCTGGATGGAACACTTACATCGAAAAGCCAGGGTATTCTATACAGAGCCACCTGACCTTCTCGCAGGTGCGGGTCAAGGATTACGAGGCTCTGATGGTGATCGGGGGCCGCGCTCCGGAATTTTTGAGGCACGACCCCAAATTGATCAAGCTGGTCCAGGGATTCCATGCGCAGAACAAATGGTTGTTTGCCATCTGCCATGGGATTCAGGTACTGCTCGCGGCGGGTGTGGTAAAGGGGATGCGGGTGACTTGCTATCGGAACGTTCGATGGGAGGCGCAGGCTGGCGGTGCGGAGTGGGTGGATGAACAGAGCGTGGTGGATGGCAAGATCATCACCGCGCAAACTTGGGAGAGTCATCCAGCGTTTTACAGGCACATCTTCGAGAACTTGGAGGCCTGATTGGGGGGGGCTATTCGCAATGGCCACTGTTTTAGGTCGCGTTGGGAGAGAGTCGCTGTCAGCTTAGACCGGAATTTCGATGATGTTTTGCGCGGTGACATTGATGGGCCGTGATTGGCTCTGGCTGGTGCTCACGATGCTGGCGGTGGCAGCGGGGCTGTTGTATTTGAGCTACCGGCCGAGCTCTCTTTCACGCGCTGAGAGAGTGTGGGCATTTGTTCTCAAGCTGGGAGGTCTGGCGTTGATTGCCACCTGTTTATTGGATCCCCACTGGGTCCATCTGCGGGCGCGGCCAGGTGCTAATTACTTCGGGGTTTTGGTGGATACCAGCGCGAGTTTGTCGATCCGTGACCGGGGCAGTCAGAAAAGCCGGGCAGACCTTCTGCTGAACGCGCTGACACACCCCGGGGTGCTCTGGCCCGGCCAGCTCGAAAAAGATTTTAAAGTGCGCCGCTATGCGATCGATTCTCAACTCCGCGAGTTGCCCGACTTCGAGGCCTTGAAGTGCGATGGGGAAAGCTCGTCCTTGTTGTCGGGGCTCCGGGACCTTGGGGAACGCTATCGGGGCCGCCCCTTGGCTGGGATCCTTCTTTTTACAGATGGGAATGCGACCGATTTGGCGCTTGGGATCAAGTCCATAGCAGGACTGCCGCCAGTTTACCCGGTCATGGTGGGGAGCGACCAGGCCCCTATGGATCTGGCGGTCAAGGCTGTTTCCGTCCGGGAGACCGAATTCGAGGATGCCCCCGTGACCGTGCAGGCGGAGGTGACGGCCGTGGGTTACGGGGGAAGAGAGGTTGTGGCCCAACTGTGGGAAATCGGTGGCGATGCGACGGGCAAAGGGGAGAAGATGATCGCCCAACTCTCGCAGGTGGCGGGGGCGACGGAGGTGCCGATCGCGTTTCGTTTTCAGTTCAAGCCGCGCAAAAACGGTCTCGGCTTTTACCGTGTGAAAGCCCTTTCGAAGCAAGAGTTGAATTCGACGGCTTCTGCGGGCGACGCAGGGGAGGCGACGCGGGTGAACAACGAAAGGATTGTGCCGGTGCATCGGCCTTCAGAAACCTATCGAGTCTTGTACTTGGGGGGCAGACCCAACTGGGAGTACAAATTTCTTCGACGTGCCTTGAAGGAGGATGATCAAGTGACGATGGCAGGCCTGATCCGTGTCGCTAAGCGCGAGCCAAAGTTCGATTTTCGGGGACGTGCCGGAGAACGGTCGAATCCGCTGTTTCGGGGTTTTGGCGGCGTGGAGGAAGAGACGCAACGCTATGATCAGCCTGTTCTCATCCGGCTCGATACGCGGGACGAGAACGAGTTAAGGGCTGGGTTCCCCAAAACGGCCGAGGAACTCTTTCCGTATCACGCAGTGATTGTGGACGATGTGGAGTCCGAGTTTTTTACGCAAGAGCAGATGAGTTTGCTCCTGCGGTTTGTATCGGAGCGCGGGGGTGGATTCGCGATGCTGGGAGGGCAGGAGTGTTTCCGCGAGGGCCGTTATTCCAAAACTCCACTCGCGGCCCTGCTCCCTGTGTATATTGACGGAGAAGTCGGCGGGGGGGGCGTGGCAGACGGTGACGGGGAGTACAAGTGGGAGCTTAGCCGGGAGGGGTGGTTGCAGCCCTGGGTGCGTCTTCGGGAGATGGAGCCAGCGGAGCGTGATAGGATCGAAGCGATGCCCCCGTTCCGCGTGCTGAACAGGGTTCGAGGTTTGAAACCCGGGGCGAGTTTGATGGCAGAGGTCAAAACGGGCGGTCGGCAATGGCCCGCGCTCGCTGTGCAGCGTTACGGGCACGGGCGGGTGGCGGCCATGATGATCGGCGATTTGTGGCGGTGGGGAATGCGCGATGAGGCGGCCCACAAGGATATGGACAAGGTTTGGCGGCAACTGGTGAGGTGGCTTGTGGCCGACACCCTGAAGCAGGTTGACTTGTCGGTGACTCCAAAGCAAGGGGATGCCAGCCCTTCCGTAGATATCCTCGTCCGCGCCCGCAAGTCAGATTTTGAGGCCATGGAGGATGCCCACGTCAGCATGACCGTCCAGCGCGTGGGCTCGCCGTCCTCGGAATCGACGGTTGTGACAGGAGAGGCTTCCACGGAGGAATCGGGTTCCTATCAGGGTAATTTTTGGAGTGCCAAGCCAGGCGCTTTTTCGGCGAAAACCACTGTCACCGACGGTCTCGGAAAGGCGGTCGGGGTCGCCGAAGCTGGCTGGGTGTCAGAACCCGCCGCGGACGAGTTCGCCTCCGTCAAACCCAATTTAGGTTTGTTGCAAGACATCGCAAAATCCACCGGGGGACGGGTGGTCAGGCTCGAGGAATTAGAGGCCTTTGCGCCGACGCTGGCCACCCGCGCATCACCGATTCAGGAGTCCTCGAGCTACCCCATCTGGCATCGTTCAGTCTGGTTGTTGCTCGCGATTGTTTGTTTTGGGGCAGAATGGGGGATCCGACGCCGGGGAGGGCTGGTATGAGGTTCGCTTTCTTGATCTGGTTGCTCTGCCTTGTCTTTAGGCTTCCGGGTGCCGAGGTTCCGGCGGTCGTTTCGGCGGATTTGATCGTGCTCTCCGGTGTGATCGGCGAGGAAACATTGCGTGATGACTTTATTGGAAGCGTTGGAAAGTGGGAGGAAACAGCGAAGGGCGGCGGTGCGCGCACGACCGTGATCTCCCCCGTGCCGGAGAAAAAACCGGGGTCGACCGCCCTCGAAACCCAACTGGATCGGTTGCATCGGGCCCTCGGAGCCCAGCAACACGATGGACTCACTCCCCTTTGGCTGATCATGATCGGGCACGGCACCTTCGACGGCAAAGACGCCAAGTTCAACCTTGAGGGTCCCGATCTGAGCGCGTCCGATCTGGCGGCTTCTCTTAGAGAGTTCACAAGACCGCTCGTGCTGATTCACTGCGCGTCGGCGAGCGGGGCTTTTTTGACCGCTTTGAGCGCCACCAACCGTGTGGTTGTGACGGCGACCAGAAGCGGGTTCGAACAGAACTACGTCCGATTCGGACGGGCCATGGCCGCTGCCATCAGCGATCTCGAATCAGATCTGGACCATGACGGCCAGGTCTCCTTGCTAGAAGCGTTCTTATCCGCAGCTTATCGAGTTTTCGACTTTTATAAGTCCGACGGGCGAATGCTGACTGAACACGCGCTGTTAGATGACAATGGCGACGGCAAGGGAACCCCGGCTGAGTGGTATCGGGGCATTCGCCCGGTGAAGAAAGCAGTCGACGGAACCTCCCTGGATGGACTACGCGCGCATCAGATCCACTTGGTTGCCAACGCGCGGGATCGCGCTCTGACACCGGAGATGAGACAGAAGAGGGATAATTTGGAATGGGAGGTTTTCCGGATCCGGGAGAAGAAAGTCGAACTGGGCGAGAACGCGTACTACGGACAGTTGGAGAGACTCCTCCTCGAGCTCGGGTCTGTCTATCCGCCGTGAATCACAGGAGTGTCACGGTTTGACCTGATGGCGGGCGAAAGATGGTGTAATGCAGGTAGAAGAGGTGGCTCACCTCGTCTGGAATGGCTTGATATGCAAGCCGTTCCTCAAGTCGCCGAGCCTCCCAAAGGCCGGATTCATCGAGGATGGGCGCAAGCAGTTGCACATCATCCTTCTTGAGAAATTCAAGGAGGTCGTTGGTGATGCCGTATTCTCGTTCTTTCCTAAAGAGTTTTTTGAAAAACCCCATAGACTATTCCTGGGCTGCAGCCCTCGTTTCGTGCCCTCAGGTGCCTTGCAGGGCTGATTCAAGAAAACAGCGGATGCTCAGCCAGAGGGGCCGGAGCGCCGATTTCCAATCGGCTTGGCTGCGCGACCGACGGATCGTTGAACCAAAGCCGGCTGGAAGCCAGCGCTCCGTTTTCTTGAATCAGCCCTGGGTGCCTTGCGCCAGCACGGACTCGTTTAACTCTAGCATCCATTCTCCACAAGGGTTAACGAACTCATGCGGTTCTCAGCGATTCAGTTTCGGTGTATCCCGAGGTTGTCGGTTGCGGAGCAGGACCTGTGACCAACCCAAAGTGACGACCCGAAGCTGGCCGCTCCTAAAGTGGGAGTGGCGTCCCGCCGCTGTTCGTGGCAGAGCTGAGACGGCTCTGCCACTTCGTCGGCGAAGATGAAAACTCAGCAAAAGCGGTTCAAATCGCAATCCGGACGGGCAACTTCAATTCCTCCATTTTTCGGAATCTTAATCCTCGGGTGTTGCCCACCAATGACAAAAAACCGGCAACCCCTTGGCAGGGATGGCGGTGAGACGAAGGGTTCGGTTCTTCGCTGTTTTGTGTGGAATGCAAAGGTTCTGGAGTGGGGATGACCCGAGAGGGTTGAAGGAACTTAGCCAGGGGCAAACGAGTCTGCGAGTGCCGCCCCTGGATCCCAGCCCCAATGTCAGTCGCCCCCTCCTTCGCCAAGGCTACGGAGGGCAGGCCCTCCTTCGCCAAGGCTTCCGCCTTCGCTGAAGCTACGGTGGACGGGACGGCGGGCAGGCCGGAGGGCCGATGGATTGGGTCTTAGCACTACAGCGACACTTCCTCTGAGAATTCAACCACGGATGACACGGATGACACGGATGGGCGGGAATGCACCCTCATCTTATCCGTGCAATCCGTGCAATCCGTGG